>NZ_VTHL01000004.1:0-225040 GCF_008271285.1 Hymenobacter lutimineralis
CTCACGGCCCGCTTTCCCAAGCAGATTCACGCCGTGACAGCCGCCGGATTCGCTCTGAAAATTGCCCTCTTCATTTTCGCCCACACCCTCCACCAAGCCGGCTTATAGCCCGCAACTTGGGTTAGATACGAAATTTCCGGGGCGGATAAAGCACAAGGGGAGGCAGCTGAGGTTAATTTACCCCAACTGCCTCCCCTTGTCTCTCAGCGACCTACCGGCTTATTGCCGCGCCGCACTGCCGCCCGTGGTACGCGGTGTGGCTAAACAGTCCGCCCGACCCGGCGTCCTAATAGGAAACGCCCAGGGTGCCGTAGCTGGCATAGTAGTACTGGCTACTGCCGCCCGTGCCGCCACTCCACGTGCTTACATTGTACGTACCCGTCCCGGTGCTGGTGCCCACCACTTTGTACACGCGTACCGCCTGCTTGTTGCGGTACCAGTCCAGCGAAGAACCGCTTACGCACCGCTCGGGGGTGTAGGAGCTGCCATTCTGCTGCAGGAAGAAAGCTGTGCCCGTCCCAAACACCTTGGCCGTGCCGTTGGGCTCCACGCATACAGCCGTTTGCTCGTCTACCCCAATGCCCCGGGGCACCACGCCGTAGTCCTTGCTCATCCGGGCCAGAAAGGCCAGCAGCCGCCCACGCCGGTCGGGGTTGTTGAAGTGGGTGTCGGTGATGGTGTTGGTTAGATTCGGCTGGCTCAAAAAGTCGTTTCGGCCCAGCGTAAGCAGGGAGTTGTATGGATTTGTCAGCGCGGCGGCCGAGGTAATCGTGCCGTTGATGGCGGAGAAGTAGGTAGCCCCCATAATGGCGCAGCCGGCGGAGGTGCCGCCAATGGGCACCTGCTTGGTGTTGCGCAGGTAGTTGAGCGCCTCCTCTACCTTCGTGTCTTTCCAGTAGTTGACGTAGTTGGCCTGGTCGCCGCCGGCAATGAAGACGGCCTCCGCCCCCCGGATCTTGGCTTCCACTTCCGGGTCGTTGGCCAACGTGCGCGAGTTCAATAGCAACGTTTCCACTGAGTTTACCGACCCGAGCCCGTAGAGGTAGCTGTTGTAGGCGTCGGTGCCCGTGGCGCGCAGCACTACTACGTCGCCTCCGCCCGCCTTGGCAAGCATCCAGCGCATGGCCGCATCCACATCGGTGCCCCCACCCATTAGCAAGGTGCCGCCGGTGGTAGTGCGGGTTACGTCAGCAGCGTCGCCCACGAGCCCAAGGGAGCCAGTAGCATCCGCGGAAGCGGTAGCCGCGGTAATGGGCCGGACCAGGTCGGGCGTGTGCTGGCAGGCGGCCAGTCCCGTCGTCAGGGCCGCCAGAAACAGGGTACGCATCATGCTCATCAGCAAAGGGGGTAAGAATAAAAGAAAAAGCCCAGGCGGTTGCCTGGGCCTGTACATGCACTAGTTTAATTCGCGTAGAACTTGCCGCGGTCGACGTAAAAAAACTGGCTGGTGCCGCCGCTTCCGTTTTGCCAGGTGGTGAGGTCGAAGGTACCCGTGCCGGTGGCCGTACCAGGTACCACGTAAGCCTTCACAGCTTGCTTGTTGCGGTACCACTGCAGGCGCGTGCCACTTATGCAGGTTTCGGGAGTGTTGGTGGCGCCGTTTTGCTGCAGAAAGTATGCCTTACCCAAGCCAAACACTTTGGCCGTGCCGTTGGGCTCCACGCAGACGGCCGTCTGCTCGTCTACCCCAATGCCCCGGGCCCCGGAGGTGGCGTTGTCTTTGTTGATACGGGCCAGGAAAGTTACCAGCCGCCCGCGCCGGTCGGGGTTGTTGAAGTGGGTGTCGGTGATGGTGTTGGTCAGCCAGGGGTTGTCCACGAAATCATTGCGGCCCAGGGTGACCTTGCTCACGTAAGGGTTGCGCAGCGCTTCATCGGACGTGACGGTGCCGTTGAGCGCGGCGAAATAGTCGCGGCCCATAATGGCGCAGCCGGCGGAGGTGCCGCCAATGGGTACTTGCTTGGTGTTGCGCAGGTAGTTGAGTGCCTCCTCTACCTTCGTGTCTTTCCAGTAGTTGACGTAGTTGGCCTGGTCGCCCCCGGCAATGAAGACGGCCTCCGCCCCCCGGATCTTGGCTTCCACCTCCGGGTCGTTGGCCAACGTGCGCGAATTCAATAGCAACGTTTCACAGGAGTTGACACCGCCTAGCTCGGCAAACACATACGGATTGTAGGCATCGGTACCGGAAGCCCGGATAACCAGGAAGTCGCCCCCGCCCGCTTTGCTGATCATCCAGCGCATGGCGGCGTCTACCTCCACGCTACCGCCCATCAGCACGGTCCCGCCGGTGGTGGTAGCCGTAACATCGGCCGGGTCGCCGGCCAAGCCGAGGGAGCCGGTAGCGACGTGCGCAACGGGCGGAGCGGTAGGTGCCACCACGGCACTTTCAGTTTGGCAAGCCACCGTTGTAAGCAGCAGTGCGCCGGTTCTCAACAGCAAGGAGGGGAAGTAGATCATGGGCATAATCCTACAGGAAATGATACGAGTCCGTCAACTGCCATCCGCGGCTAGGCTGAGGCCGGCGTAGGGTGAGCGGAAAAGTAGAGAAATTTCTACGGGAAGAAGTATAGTTTTTCGGGCAATTTTTCAATTCCCGGGCAAACCAACGCTACGCTCATGCCGCCGTTTGGAAATTCATCCCAAGAAAATGGCACTTTTGCCGTCTATGGCCTCTACTCCCCGCTACGTCCGCAACGCTGCCCTGCCTACCATTCTGCCCAAGTACCCCGGCAACAAGATGATAGGCCGCCAATACTGCAACGGGGAGGAGCTATACGAGCCGGATTTCGGCACGGTCATTAAATGGCAGCTAAGCAAGAACCCCCAGAAAGAAGAAAAGAAAGCAGACACCTGGGCACCCGCCGTGGTCGACTGCTCGGCGTTTCTGGCCGGTGCGGAGGAAGGCTTGGTGTGGCTGGGCCACGCTTCGTTTCTGCTGCGCGTGGCCGGGCGCACCCTGCTCTTCGACCCGGTGCTGTTTTCCTCCTTCGGCCTGCGCCGCCGCCACCCGCTGCCCTGCCCCCCCGAGGCCCTGACCGGCATCGACTACCTGCTGCTCAGCCACGGCCACCGCGACCACCTGGATGCGCAGTCGGTGAAGCTGGTGGCCCGCCAGAACCCCCAGCTGCTGGCCCTGGGCCCTCTAAGCATGGGCGGACTGCTGCAAGGCATGGCCCCCACGCTGCGGGTACAGGAGGCCGGCTGGTGGCAGCAGTTTGATCTGGGCCCGGAAGCGCCGTTTGAGCTGTTCTACCTGCCCGCTTCGCACTGGCACCGCCGCGGCCTTACGGATATGAACCAGGTGCTTTGGGGCTCCTTCCTGCTGCGCCGGCCCGATGGCCGCACCCTCTACTTTGCCGGCGATACGGCCCTGGGCGGGCACTTCGAGCAGATTGAAAAGCACTTCGGGCCCCTGGATGTGGTGCTGATGCCTATTGGTGCCTACAAGCCCGCCTACATGATGCAGCTCAGCCACGTAAACCCGCACGAGGCCGCCAAGGCCGCCAACATCCTCCGCGCCGGCCACGTGGTGCCCATGCACTACGGCACCTTCGACCTGAGCGACGAACCGGCTTCGGAGCCGCTGCGGGAGCTGGAAATGGTGGACCACGGCGGCATGCTGCGCGGGGAACTGCACGCCCCGGCCGTGGGCGAAGTACTGCCCTGGCAGGACTGGGAGTAGCCGGGCAACAATCCGCTGTAACGTCAACGGGGCACATCTTACCAGATGCGCCCCGTTGACGTTATGGGTGAGTGCCGGCGTTACTCGCGTACTATACGCTGCGTTACGGTGCCTTCGCTCGTACGCAGACGGAGCAGGTATACCCCGCTGGTCAGCGCACTTAGGTTGAGCTCGTGCGTCGCCACCCCCTGCCGGGGTACGAGCTGCATTGTCTGTACCACTTTGCCCAGGCTGTTGATCAGCTCCCCCTGCACGGGTGCGTGTTTGGCCGACCAGGAAGCCAGACTCAGCTGCACCTTACCGCTGGTGGGGTTGGGATAAACCTGCAGGGCGCTGGTTGGCAAAGCGGCCACGCTGGCAGCGGCCGTGACGACAGCAAAGTCTTTGAAGCTGGTTTTCGTTTGGTTGACAAAGCCGCCCTGAGCGTTTTGGTAGATCTTGTACACCGACGCTTTCACGTCGGTGTTGCTGTTGTAGGCAAGGGTGTAGCTGCTGCCGGAAGTCTGCATCCAGGCATTGGCAGTCCACCGCTCATAAGTATTCCCCAGGTAGTTGTTGTATTTGTCGTAGCGCTGGGCGCTGCGCAGGCTATTCTGCCACTGGCTGTCCAGGAAGTTCTCGGTCAGGCGCTCATAGCCCAGGCTGCTCCCGGAGGCGCTGCCAAATACCGTAGTAACGCGGTTGGTGGGCGTCCAGGTGTTGTTCGCCCAGTTGGAGCCAACGGAGGAGGTCATCCGGTTACTGGCATCCCAAACGATGTTATCTATCTTGGAAGCATCAGCGTAGCTGTTTTGATTCCAGACCTGGTACAGCTGCTCGGAGTAGTTTTTGGAGGTAGCATCAGCGTAGGTGTATACGTAGCGGCTGGCCGGCACAGTAGCATCGGCGGCCATGCCGTACTGCCATTCGTCCACCGTTTTTTCCGTGATATTCCCGGCACTGTTGCAGGAATAGGCATTGCGCACGTGGTAATAGGTCTGCCAGGCATTGTTTTCCCATACCTGGTAGTGTTCATTGGTGCTATTGCCGTAGTAATCGTATTGCTGCTTATCCTGGTAGTCATTTTGCCAGGCCCCGTTCGTCCATTTCTGCTGCAGGAAGTCGGTATAGCGGTTTTTGTCGTCGTAGGCTTGCACGTACTGCACGTCGTTCTGCCAGCGGCCATTCACCCACGCTTCCCGTAGATACTTGGTCACGTACCCTTTATTGTTGCGGGTGAACTGGACCCGGGAGATGGACTGGCTCGTGGCCGAATCTACCGTCAGCATCCGGTCCAGGTACCCCTGGCTGTTGTAGGTGATGGTGGATTTGGTGGGCTGGGCAGACCAGGTCCCCGTTGAGGCATCCCAGGCATAAACGATACGGGTACGGGCCACTTGCTTTTCCGTGGCAGACCGGGCAAGCGCGCCAGGGCCGGCCGGTGGTTCCTGCCCAAGCAAATGGGCGGCGGGGCGGGTAGGCTGGGCCCAGGCAACGGCCGGCAGCAACAATACCAGAAGGGAGTAGAGGTGTTTTTTCATATGCTATAGCTGAAGATGAAGCACTACTGTATTGCTACCTTTTTCCTTAACTGAATTTGTAATAGGCGTAAATAGCAATCCAGACTAAAGGTACTCGCATGCACGCATGCTTTTTACCGCTTGATGCATTTTCCTGCAAAGAGCCTACACAATCCTGGTAATGGCATAGTTCACTTGGCTACCGGGAGTACCAGCCATGGAAGAAGTACTGTACTAACCAGACTGGGAGTGAGAAAAAAGCTGTTAGCTATTAGCTGATGGCTGTTAGCTTTGATAGTTGTTGGTGGCTTTATCCAAGCTACTCGGTGCCATCTGGCAGGCTCGAACGAAAAGCCCAATCGCCATCAGCCAAAAGCTAATAGCCCAAACATGTCTCCTACCCTCGTGCTTAGCCTGATTGCGGGCTACTTCGTTGTACTCATCATCATCTCAATTCTGACCTCGCGCAAGGCCACAAGCGAGTCGTTCTTCATTGCCAACCGCAATGCGCCTTGGTACATGGTGGCCTTTGCCATGATTGGCACCTCCCTGTCGGGCGTCACGTTTATTTCTATTCCGGGCATGGTGGCCTCGCAGAGCTGGAGCTACATGGCCGTGGTGCTGGGCTACATTGTGGGCTACCTCGTCATCGGCACCGTGCTCATGCCGCTCTACTACCGGCTGCGGCTGGTGAGCATCTATACCTACCTGGAGCAGCGGTTTGGGTTCTGGAGCTACAAGACCGGGGCGTTCTTCTTCCTGGTTTCGCGGGCCGTGGGCGCGGCCTTTCGGCTGTTTCTGGTGGCGGGTGTGCTGCAGCTGGCCGTGTTCGATGGGCTGGGCGTGCCGTTTGCCGTCACGGTCACCATCAGCATCTTGCTGATTTACCTGTACACGTTCCGCGGGGGACTCAAAACCATCCTCTGGACCGACACTTTCCAGACCATGGCCATGCTGCTGTGCGTGGGCGTGAGCATCTACCTGATGGCCGATGAGCTGAACCTGGGCTTTGCCGGCCTGGTGAAAACGGTGAAGGAAAGCACCATGTCGCAGATTTACTTCTCCGACCCCAAGGACGACAAGTTCTTCTGGAAGCAGTTTGCCTCGGGCGCCTTCATCACCATCGTCATGACGGGCCTCGACCAGGACATGATGCAGAAAAACCTGAGCTGCCGCTCCCTGCCCGACGCCCAGAAAAACATGTTCTGGTTTACGCTGGCCATTGTGGTGGTGAATGTCTTCTTCCTGTCGCTGGGCGTGCTGCTCTACCAGTTTGCCGCCGCCAAAGGCATTCAGCTGCCTACCAACCCCGATACCGGCAAGGTTATCGGCGACAATGTGTTTCCGCTGCTGGCCACCAACCACTTCTCCCTGTTTGCCGGCATCGTGTTCATCCTGGGCATCATTGCCGTCACCTACGCCTCCGCCGACTCGGCCCTTACGGCCCTCACTACCTCGTTTTGCGTGGATATGCTCGACATCCAGCAGTACGACGAGCAGCGGCAGAAGCGGCTGCGCCACCTCACGCACTTCGGCTTCAGCATCGTGCTGATCATCATCATCCTGATTTTTCGGGCCATCAACGACCAGAGCGTTATCACCTCCGTGTTTAAGGCGGCGGGCTACACCTACGGCCCCCTGCTGGGGCTGTTTTCCTTTGGCATCTTCACCCGCCGGGGCCTGCACGACCGGCTGGTGCTGCCCGTGTGCGTAGCGGCTCCGCTCCTGACGTGGTTTATCAACGAGCACTCCGAGGCGTGGTGGGGCTACAAGTTCGGCTTTGAGATTCTGATGCTTAACGGGCTGATTACCTTCCTGGGGCTGCTGGCCATTTCCCGCCCCCGCACGGCCGCCGAATTGAACCCCGCCGGGTAGCCCGCGGTTAGGGTAAGCGGTGTACCTTTGCACTCCTTCTTGCCCTGCCTGTCATGAAACATCTGTTCTTCATCTTGTTGCTCGTAGCTTCGGCCCAGGTGGGCCGGGCCCAGCAAACTACGGTGCTGAAACCCGGCCAGCGGGGCGTGCCGCGCCACTCCTCCGCCAACCGGCCCGATGTATTGCCCAAGTTCCCGGGCGGGGCCGAGGCCCTGGGCGAGTTTCTGCAGATGAACATTCAGTATCCAGAAGCTGCGCGGACCAAGGGAGTTACCGGGCAGGTGCTGCTGGGCTTCCGGGTGGAGGCCGATGGGCGCGTGACGGATCCGCACATCATTCAGGGTCTCACGCCGGAGTGCGACGCCGAGGCGCTGCGCGTGCTGAAGATGATGCCCGCCTGGCTGCCAGCCAAGCGCAAGGGCGAAACCCTGGCTATGCCAGTGCAGCTGCCCTTCACCTTCGGCTCGGCGGCCAACCTGGAAATTGAAAAGGGTAAAGTAAAATTTGAGTAAACGAGTCTTTAGAACCTAGAAGAGAGAAGCTAGAATCTAGATGTGAGACCTTAGAAGTGCGACACCCGAAGTGAGACGCTGGTGCTTAGCGGCAGTGCCCCACTCAAAAATCTCCCTTCTAAGTTCTCTGTTCTAAGTTCTCAGTTCTCCTATCTAAGCTCTAACCCAGTAGAATGGCAGCCAGAAGCGGAATGAATACCAGTGGCCAAACGGGGGCCGATGTCCCCAAGGTCAAGCTTACGAAAGAACATTTTGAGCGAGGCCTGCGGATATTCCGTTTTGTGCTGCCGTACAAGGCTCCCTTTATAGCGGGCCTGCTGCTGCTGCTGCTCAGCAGCGTTTCCACGATGGTGATGCCCAAGATGCTGGGTTACCTCGTCAATATCGCCAACCACCAAACCAGCAAGCTACCGGCCTTCGTGCCTTCCACCATCACCGGCATTGCGGCCGTGCTGTTTGGCGTGGTGCTGCTGCAGGGCATTTTTTCTTTTTTCCGGATTTACTTTTTCTCGCGGGTAAGCGAGTTTACCGTGCGCGACATTCGCCGCACGCTCTATCAGAAGCTCGTCACGCTGCCCATTCCGTTTTTTGAGCAGCGCCGGGTGGGCGAAATCACCTCCCGTCTGACTTCTGACGTGGCCAACATCCAGGACACGTTCACGCTTACCCTGGCGGAGTTTATCCGGCAGATTCTAACCCTGCTGGCCGGTGTGGGGTTCATCATGTGGCAGTCGTGGCGGTTGTCGTTGTTTATGCTGGCCACCTTTCCGCCCCTGGTATTGCTGGCCTTTTTGTTTGGGCGCAGCATCCGCAAGCTCTCCAAGCAAACCCAGGATGAGCTGGCCAAAACCAACGTCATCGTGGAGGAAACGCTGCAGGGAATTAGCTCGGTGAAGGCTTTTACCAGCGAGCTAAACGAGGTTGCCCGCTACGGCACCGGCCTGAGCCGCACCGTGCAGGCCGCCCTAAAATCGAGCTTGTACCGCGGGGGCTTCGTGTCCTTTATCATCGTGGCCATCTTTGGCGGCATCTTTCTGGTGCTCTGGCGGGGCGCTACCTACGTGGAGCTGCCCCTCACCGACCCCCGCCACCTGGATATGGGCGACCTGGTTGCGTTCATTCTCTACACCATGTTCATTGGCGCCTCGGTAGCCGGGCTGGGGGAAATGTACGGCAAGATTCAAAGCAGCCTGGGTGCTTCGGAACGCATTCTGGAAATCCTGGATGAAACCTCCGAGCCCGTGCACCAGCCGCGCTTGGCCGGCACGCCGCCCCTGCGCCTGCACGGCAACATTGCGTACGACCACGTGGAGTTCCGCTACCCCACCCGCCCCGATCTGCCGGTGCTTAAGGACATCAGCTTTAGCATCGAAGCTGGAGAGAAGGTAGCGCTGGTAGGGCCTTCGGGCGCGGGCAAAAGCACCATCGTGCAGCTGCTCATGCACATTTACGAGCTCAGTGGGGGTCGCATCAGCATCGACGGGCACGACATTAACTCCCTGGACCTGACCGAGCTGCGCCAGCACATCGGCATTGTACCCCAGGAAACCATGCTGTTCGGCGGCACCATCCGCGAAAATATTCTCTACGGCCGCCCCGGCGCCCCCGATGCCGACGTCATCGACGCGGCCCAACGGGCCAACGCCTGGCAGTTCATCAGCTCCTTCCCCGAGGGGCTGGATACGGTAGTGGGCGAGCGGGGCGTGAAGCTCTCGGGTGGGCAGCGCCAGCGCGTAGCCATTGCCCGCGCCATCCTGAAAAACCCCGCCATCCTGCTCCTCGACGAGGCCACCTCCGCCCTGGACTCGGAAAGCGAAAAGCTGGTGCAAAGCGCCATGGACGAGCTCATGCAGAATCGTACCAGCATCATCATCGCCCACCGCCTGAGCACCATCCGCAAAGTGGACAAGATCCTGGTCATTGACGGCGGCCGCATCGTGGAGCAAGGCTCCCACGAAGAGCTCAGCGACAACGAAAACGGCCTCTACGCCAACCTGCTCAAGCTCCAGTTTGAGCTGACATAGAGATGAAATCATTAGAGGCACGTATATTTAACCATTTGAAAATTAGCCAGAATGCAGACTAGAATAAGCATCAGCTTCAACACTAATTACCTGAGCGAAGATCAGGTGACTAACATATTCTATGAGTGTATGGATAGTGGGGTTAATATCGAGGATACCACCGGTAACTCTAGAAATGTCGTATCCTTCGTCATCTACGGATTCCATACTCAACTTTCCTTGACGCGCTTACAACTTAGACTTTCGCACATTGATCCGTTCGTTCGGATAAACGTAGGAGGCAAGCCTCTCTGAAGCCATTTTGAACAACGAGTTAGTTACCCTATCCGTTGAGTTTTGGCTACTTTTACCGCACGTATCAACCCCACTTCACCCGTTTCCATGTACGCTATTTCCCGTAACACTTTGCTGGCCGGCACTGCCCTGGCTGGCGCGTTCGTCCTGACTATTTCCTCGGCCCAGGCCCAGCTGAGCACGCCCGCCGCTTCGCCCAAGAGCACCGTGCAGCAGCGCGTAGGCCTCACCGACGTTACCATCACCTACTCCCGCCCCAGCGCCAAGGGCCGCGCCGTCTTCGGGGGGCTGGTGCCTTTCGACAAACGCTGGCGCACCGGCGCCAACGCCACCACCAGCATCAAATTCTCGGATGAGGTAACCATCGAGGGCAAGAAAGTGCCCGCCGGTGAATACGGCATCTACACCATTCCCAAAAAGGGCGAATGGATTGTGGTGCTCAACAAAAGCACCAAGATGGGCGCCGACGTGGATGCCTTCAAGGACGACGAGGACGTGGCCCGCTTCACGGTGAAAACCACCAAGCTGCCCGCCAAAGTTGAAACCTTCACCATCAACTTCACCGACCTCACCCCCGCCACGGCCAACGTGGCCCTGGAATGGGAGCTGACGGGCGCCAAGTTCAAAATCACCTCCGATGTAGAAACCAAGGTGATGGCGCAGATTGACGAGAAAGTAGTGAAGAACGCCTCGCCCAACGCCAATGACCTGGCCGCCGCCGCCGCTTACTACTACGACAACAACAAGGACCTGAAGCAGGCCCTGGCCTGGCTGCAGAAAGCCAACGCCACCGACCCCAAGTTCTGGAACGTGCATACGGAGGCCAAGATCCGCCTGAAAATGAAAGACTACAAAGGCGCCGTAACGGCCGCTGAGCAGTCGAAGAAGCTGGCCCTGGACGCCAAAAACAACGACTACGCCGTGATGAACGACCAGCTCATGGTGCAAGCCAAGAAAGAAGGCAAGCTGTAAGCTAGTCACTCCTTCCTCCACCAAAAAGCCCGCTACCTACTCAGGTAGCGGGCTTTTTCATGTCCAGCGCGGTAGCGGCTTCGTGGCGCCAGCCAAAGAAGCCGCGTAGGCCGGGCGGCTGGCTCCCCCTCTCCACGGGAGAGGGGGCCGGGGGGTGAGGCCATCAGGAACCGGGGGGTGAGGCCCGTTCCAGCACTTCCGCCAGCCCCATCACCAGAAAGCAGCCCAGCACGTTGTACCACAGGTAGGCAATATCCGTCAGCCAGAAGGCCAGCAGCGTGGCCACCTGCGTCATCACCGCCGCCCAGAACACGGCCCGGCCGTGCACGTGCTTCTGAAAAAAGGCCACCGCGAAAATGCCCAGGATGGTGCCGTAGAACAGGGAACCCAGGATGTTGACGGCCTGAATCAGGTTTTCCATGCGGGCCGCGAACAAGGCAAACCCAATGCCCAGCAGCCCCCACCCCACCGTGGCCCCGCGCGACACGCGCACCAGGTGCTTATCGGTACAAAGGGCCAGCGGGCGGCGCGTGAACGGGCGGTACAGGTCGATGACGGTGGTGGAGCCCAGGGAGTTGAGGCCGCTGCTGGCGCTGCCCAGGGCGGCACTCAGCACCACGGCCAGCAGCAGCCCCACCACGCCCTGGGGCAGGTAGCGCAGCACAAAGCTCAGGAACACGTAATCGGTGTCTTTCGCGTCGGCGGTGGGGGCGGTGCGCTGGACCAGGGCTTTCCAGTCGGTGCGGAGGCCGGCGGCAGCGGCCTGGGTGGTTTGCAGGCGCTGCTCGGCTTGGGCTTGCGTAGGCGCATCCTGGGCGTGGCGGGCGGCTACCAACGCTGTGGCGGCTTCCTGCTGGGCCTGCTGTACCTGGGCGTATTCCTTTTCCAGGCGGGCCATTTCGGGAGCCGCCGCGGAGCTCAGGCGCACCTGCTCGTACACCGGCCGGTTGAAGGACATCGGGGCGGGCTGAAACAGGTAGAACACGAACAGCAGCACCCCAATCAGCAGAATTCCGAACTGCATGGGCACTTTCACTAGCCCGTTCAGCAGCAAGCCCAGCCGGCTTTGCGTAACGCTCTGCCCCGACAAATACCGCTGCACCTGACTTTGGTCGGTGCCGAAGTAGGACAGGGCCAGAAACAGGCCGCCCGTCATGCCGGTCCAGAAGTTGTAGCGGTTTTCCCAGTCGAAGTTAAAATCGACGAGGTTGAGCTTGCCCATGCGGCCCGCCACGTGCAGAGCATCGGTGAAGCCCACGCCCGCCGGTAGGTAGTGCACCAGCAGGTAGCCCGCCACCACCATGCCGGTGAAGATAACCGCCATCTGCCCTTGCTGCGTGACCGTGACGGCGCGGGTGCCCCCGCTCACGGTGTAGGTAATCATGACCGCGCCCAGCAAGCACACCGTGAGCGTGGTATTCCAGCCCAGAATGGCCGACAGCACCAGCGCCGGGGCGTACAAGCTCAGGCCGTTGCTGAAGCCCCGCTGCACCAGAAACAGACTTGCCGCCAGCGTACGGGTGCGCCTATCGAAGCGGTTTTGCAGGAACTCGTAGGCGGTATATACGCCTAGCCGGCTGTAGATGGGTACCGCTACCACCGCAATGAGTACCATCGCCAGCGGCAGCCCGAAGTAAAACTGGATAAAGCGCATCCCGTCGGCGTAGGCTTGGCCGGGCAAGCTCAGAAACGTGACGGCCGAGGCCTGGGTAGCCATAATACTCAGCCCCACGCCCCACCACCGCGCCTGCCGCCCGCCCAGCAGATAGCCATCCAGAGAGTTGCCCGCCCGCCGGGTGCGCCAAGTGCCGTAGCCCACAATAAACAGCAGCGTGCCACCCAGCACCAACCAGTCGAGGAAACTCATGGGGCGAAGCTGCGGGTGAGGTACGTGAAAAAGGCCACTTCCACCGCCAGCGCCCCCAGCACCAGCCAGTACCAGGCCCGCCACGAAGGCAGTAGCGGCGGTTTATCGGAAGGTGGCAGCATTGGCGAAACGGGCATGAGTGGAGCTTTGCGGTATTCCCCTCCTTTTTGAAGGAGGGGTGCCCGAAGGGCGGGGTGGTTTGTCCGTTGTTTAGTTGTTGCTGTCGTTTGTCCTTACTAAAGAACGTCATGCTGAGCTTGTCGAAGCATCTCTCCCGCTTCGTTGTAATAGTACCCTAACAAAGCGGGAGAGATGCTTCGACAAGCTCAGCATGACGGTTACTTTGGCAATATCAGCACGCGAGATGCCTCGGCTTCGCTCGGCATGACGACATCAAAAAAACTACTTCTTCCCCAACGACACCATGTTCGTGAGGAGGCGGTAGGCACCGGGCACACCGGCGGGCAGTTCCCGGAAAAAGCTCAGGCCGGTGTAGATGTAGTGGCCCTTGCCGTAGTCGGCGACGAGGATGGCGCTTTCCTTGGCCGGCTCGCCGGGGTCATGGGCGCTGATGACGGTCTGGTACTTGGGGTCCCACTTGCTGGGATAGTAAAGGCCCTGCTCCTGCACCCAGCCCTCAAAGTCCTGGGCGGTAATCTTGTTGGGCGTGTTCAGCAACGGTTGCTTGGGATTGAGGAAGGTCACGGGCGCGTTTTCTACCGTCACCCGGTCGTTGGAGAGCGTGAGCGGGTACGGGCCAATTTCGGGCAGCACGGTGCCGCGGCTCACCACGTACTGCACCACCAGGTTGCCGCCCTGCTCCACGTAGCGCAGCAGCGTGGGCTGCAGGGAACGGAGGCGGTCCACGGTGTTGTAGGCGCGCACGCCCAGCACTACGGCATCGAAGCGGCGCAGGCGCTCCTCCGTCACGTCCTCGGGCTTGAGCAGGGTGACGGTGTAGCCCACCTGGCGTAGGGCGTCGGGCACCTCATCACCGGCGCCCATGAGGTAGCCGATTTCCTGGCCTTTGCGCTGGAGGTTGAGCTTCACGAGCGGGGCCACGGCCTCAGGAAACAGCGTTTGGGTGGGAATGTGGTTATACTGAATGGTCTGGATGCCGCGCGTGTATTGCTGCCCCTCCACGGTAGCCACGGCCCGCAGCTCGGCTTTGCCCTCGGCCGCGCCCGCGCCGGGCTGCACCTGGAAGTACACTGTCTGGTCGGCGTCTTTGGCGGCCAGCTCGAAAGGAATGCTGGCAGGCTCGGCTTTCCAGCCGGCGGGCAGGGTGAGGGCCACGCTGCCCTTCACGCCCGCTTTGCCGGCGCGCAGGGTCACGGGCACCGTTTTGGGCTGGTTATCGGCAAACACGTAGGCCCGCCCGCCGATGTTCACGGCCACCGGCGGCACCACCGTCAGCGGGCGGTACCTCTCCCCTTCTACCGGGTCGGTGCTTTTGTATTGGACTGGAACGGAAATGATCTGATACCCTCCACCTATCAAAACTGCACAGGCAATGTATATAACTGGGCTGTTTTCCGCGCTTCCAACTAACGCATAACTAGTTGGCTTAAATAGATGAAAGCCTAATTCGTATAGGCTATCTGGCACTTGGTACATGCCAACTGTTCCACGTTTGAGCAGCCAGTATGGTTGCGAAATTGGTATCCCTTTAGGAAGCGAAAATGCTATGTCAACTTTTAGCGTATTGCGGGGAGCTAGCGTCTTAGATATCTTTTTGTCGAGTATTTGTGGATACCCTAGAGCAGATATTTCTTCTACTTCAATAGATGTATTTGACCTATTTACTATTTCAACGCTTGCTCGTATTTCTCCTTCGTCAACCACACTTGGATTAACCGCTATTGCCTCCACATATATTCCTGAACAGGCCTGTATCAACTCTTCTACTGCTTCCTGTTTCTTTTTGGTCCAACTATCAGAAGAACGATTAGCTTCATGCTTTAGCTGAAATATCAATTGGTCTTGGATTTTATGCAGCCCCGCCACACTCGCACTCGGGTTGCTTGGGTCGTACTTGCGAATCACCTCATCAATCAGCTTGCCCACGGCCGCGCCGCCGGGCACCCGGTTCCAGGTCATGTCCACGCCCTCGAACAAGTCGGTTTTGGCGGGCTCTCCTTTCAGCAGCTGGAAATACTCCAGCGCCTCGCCCCGCGTGGCGGCCGAGCCGAAGCCCTGGCTTTTGTGCTGAGAGCGGCTGCGGGCCGCAATTTCGCCGTAGCTCTGGCCCAGCAGCGGGTTGTATCCTCCCGCATCGAGCTTGAGGTAACCGTCCATGTTCTCGCCGGGCTTCACGAAAAAGGAGCCCGTGTTCCAGAGCAGGCGCTTGGCCTGCCAGGGCTGCACATATTGCAACTGCTCGGGGAAGCGCTTGGGGTCGGCGGCGGCCGAAAACGCTTCAATGGCCAGCAGGGCCGAGGCCGTGTGGTGGCCGTGCCCGGCGCGGGCGTCGGGCGGAAAGCGGGTAATGAGCACGTCGGGGCGGCGCTGGCGGATAACCCAGACCATATCGGCCAGCACCTGTTCCTTGTCCCAAATGGTGAAGGTTTCCTCTGGGGTTTTGGAGAAGCCGAAGTCGTTGGCGCGGGTAAAAAACTGCCGGCCCCCATCAATGCGGCGGGCCGCCAGCAGCTCCTGGGTGCGGATGACGCCCAGCTGCTCGCGCAGCTCCGGGCCGATGAGGTTCTGGCCCCCGTCGCCGCGGGTGCAGCTCAGGTAGCCGGTTTCCACCAGGCGGCCGTTGGCGAGGTAGGCAATCAGGCGGGTGTTTTCGTCGTCGGGGTGGGCGGCCAGGTACAGGGCCGAGCCCAGCACGTTCAGCTTCTTCAGCCCCAGCAGTATCTCCGACGAGGTCCAGGTTTTGGGCGCCTGGGCCGCGGCGGAGAATGAGTAAGTAATGAAAACCGCCAGCAGGACGGCATGAAGGAAGCAAGTAAAGCGGATGCGCATACGAAAGCGGAGAGGAACGCGGGGGCGTAAAGGTATCGGGTTTCCCCTTCGGCCGTATAGAACCCGCCAAGCCCGCCGAGGTTGCGCGGGCTGCCGCTCGTCGTAGACTTTCATCCTTAAAGCCCACCGGCACTTTGCTCCTACGTTTAACCATGCTGAAGCTGGTTCCGGTAGCGGGTTCGTGGCCCCAGCCAAAGAACCCGCGTAGGCCGGGCGTATGGCTCCCCCTCTCCACGGGAGAGGGGGCCGGGGGGTGAGGCCCGGAACCACTTAGCCGCTTGGCACGGTTTCTACCCAAAGCTGGCAACCCTGCCCGGCATGGTCGCGTCGGTAGTGTCCCGTATCTTCCCGGCCCCGAATTTGCCAGGGGCTGTTTGCCTTATTGATTTCTTCGCATGCGTATTCCCTTTTTCGTTGGCTTGCTGGGCCTCACGTCCCTCCCCTTTCATTCCCAGGCTCAATCGGCGGCCCCGGTAGCCCCGGCACCCGCCGCCGCACAATGGCACTTGCTCGACCCCAAAGCCGATGGCGTGCAGGGCATCAGCGCCCAGCGGGCTTACCGCGAGTTGCTGACTACCCGGGTGGCTAACCCGGTGCTGGTGGCCGTCATTGACGGGGGCATCGACACCACCCACGCCGACCTGAAGCGGGTGCTCTGGCGTAACGCCAAGGAAATTGCCGGCAATGGCAAGGACGATGACCGCAACGGCTACGTGGACGACGTGTACGGCTGGAACTTCCTGGGCGGCAAAGACGGCCGCAACGTGAATGTGGAGTCCTATGAGGATACCCGCCTCTACGCCAAGCTCAAGCCCCTATATGAGGGCAAAGCCCGCACGGCCGTGCCCGAGGCCAAACGCACGGAGTATGACCTGTACCAGCAGGTGAAAAAGTCCTACAAAGAGCACTACGAGCAGGACCATGCCCAGTACGCCCAGATCAAGCCGATTTACGAGCAAACCCAGCAGCTGGCCGAGAAGCTGCGCCGGGAACTGGGCGTAACTCGCTTGGATACGGCCACCCTGCGCAACCCCGTGACCCAGGATGAGCAGCTGCGCGAGGTAGCCCTGATGTACTACCTCAACCTGCGCCAGTACGACCAGCCTGACCTGGAATCGGTGCTAGCGGAAATGAAGGACGCCTATGAGCAAAACAAAAACCTGGTAGAGTTTTCCCTCGACCCGGCCTTCAACCCGCGCAGCATTGTGGGCGACAACCCCGAGGACACCAAGGACCGCAGCTACGGCAACCGCGACGTGATGGGCCCCGACCCCATGCACGGCACCCACGTGGCCGGCATCATTGCCGCCGACCGCCAGAATAACCTGGGCGTGCTGGGCGTGGCCGGTGGGCCGGTGCGCATTATGGCCGTGCGGGCCGTGCCCAACGGGGATGAGCGCGACAAGGACGTGGCCAACGCCATCCGCTACGCCGTGGACAACGGGGCGCAGATCATCAACATGAGCTTTGGCAAGTATTTCTCGCCCCAGCGCCAGGCCGTAGAAGACGCCATCAAGTATGCCGAAAGCAAGGGCGTGCTGCTGGTACACTCCGCCGGCAACGAAGCCAACAACCTCGACCAAGTAGCGCAGTTCCCGGCCGCCCGCACCATTGCCGGTCAGCCTTTCGCCAACCTGCTCACCGTAGGCGCGGCGGCCCGCACCGCCGATGAGCACCTGGTAGCAGACTTTTCTAACTACAGCCCCCAGCAGGTAGATGTGTTTGCCCCGGGCGTGCAGATCTACTCCACCCTGCCGGGCAGCCAGTACGGCAACCTGAGCGGCACCAGCATGGCCGCCCCCGTAGTGGCGGGCATTGCCGCTGTTCTCAAGTCGTATTTCCCCGGCCTCACCGCCCAGGACCTCAAGCGCATTATTATGCAGTCGGCGGTGCCCACCAAGCTGCAGGTACGCCAGCCCGGCACCGATAAGCTGGTTGACTTCGGTACGCTTTCCAGTACCGGCGCCTTGGTAAACCTGTACCAGGCCGTGCTCCTGGCCCAGCAGCAAGACGCCGCCACCCCGAAGAAATAGGCCTAAGCTAGTCCGGACCGGCTATTCCTGCCAAAGCAAAACGTCATGCCTGGGCATGACGTTTTGCTTGTATGCCCGGGCCCGTTACCGGAACACGTACCAATTGAAGACAAAGTAATTAAGCAGGACATCGATGATGGCATAAAGGATACCTGTAACCAACGCGCGCCAGAATGCCCCGGCCCAGCCGAGCCCCAAGCCCTGCCGGCCTACCAGCGTGAGGTACAGCACGGTGATGATGCCCCCCAGCATAGCCATGCTGCTGCCCGGCACTCGCCAGGGCAGGTACGTGAGGACGGGCAAGAGCACTAAAAGCAGCACCTGATACGCGCTGCTGACCACTACCTGCACCAGAAAAGCCTCGGCGTAGTTGAGCCCCCGCCGTCGGTAGACCAGCCACGTGAGGAGCGCGTGCGGGGGAAGCAATGCCAGCCACCACACGTTAAAGTACTTCCCCAAAGCGTGAAAATATGTCTGTACGTGGTGGAGCTGCGCGGCCGACACCCGGCGGCTCATCTGCTGCTGCACGGCGTCGCCCACGGAATCATAGTAGTGCAGCCCATTGGCCAGCAGCGTTACGATACCAACCGTATTCAGCAGGATCTGAAACGGGTTGAAGTACCGCTTGCGCCGGCCCCGCAGGTAGTCGTGCACCAGCTGGCCGGGACGAGTCAGCACCATTCCCGCATAGCCAAAGATGCTTTTGTCGGCGTGGGTGAATACGTGCAGGAGTTCGTGCAGCACATGCCCCACGGAGAGGCGGTGCGGCCGCTGCTGCCCGCAGTGGGCGCAGTAGGGGCCCACTTCCAGGGGCTGGTCGCAGTTCAGGCAGAGTAATTCAGGAGCAGCCATATAGCATGGATAAGCGGCGCAAGTACGCCACTTTTTTCGCGCCCACAACCTGCCCCGGGTGCGGCCACAAGCGCGGGTCTGCTACCTTTACCTTATGGCCGCTCCCCTCCTGCTCTCCGACCTGTACATCTACCCCGTAAAATCCCTGGGCGGCATCCGCGTGGCGGAAGCGGAGATAGAGCCCCGTGGCTTGCGCCACGACCGGCGCTGGCTGATCGTAGACCACCGCAACCAGTTCATGACCCAGCGCCAGCACGCCGACATGGCGTTGCTGCACGTTTCGCCGGCGTACAACGGCTTCCTGCTTACCCACCAGCAGCGGCCGGAGCTGCTGCCCCTCTACGTGCCCTTCGAGGCCACGCCCGAGCGCACCTTGTTCGTGACCATCTGGGACGACATGGTGTTTGCCTGGCGCGGTACCCCTGAGGCCGACGCTTGGCTGAGCGAAGCCCTGGGCCGGGAATGCCGCCTGGTATATATGTCGGATATGGTCGTGCGCAACGTAGAGCCCGAGCTCAACCCCGCCGATGCCGTCGTCAGCTTCGCCGATGGCTATCCTTTCCTGCTGGCCGGCACCGAAGCCCTGGCGGAGCTGAACACCCGCCTGGCCGAGCCCGTGCCCATGAACCGCTTCCGGCCGAACTTGGTGTTCAGCGGCGGCGCAGCCTGGGAAGAAGATGCCTGGCATGAGTTTCAGGTGGGCGGCCTGCCCTTCCGGGCAGTGCGGCCTTGCGGCCGCTGCGTCATGACGACTATCGACCAGCAGACCGCCCAGAAAAGCGCCGAACCTCTGCGCACGCTAGCCACTTACCGCACCCAGGCAGGCAAGGTCATGTTTGGGCAGAATGTAACGGGACCCGGCCGCGGCACCCTGCGCGTGGGCGACCCCATAGCCGTAGTGAGCCGCCGCTAGCCTGGCATCCCGGCGGCCGGGCTAGCGCCGCCACTGAATCGGCCAAATGCTTGTGTAGCAAGTGCTGAAGTGTTACTTTTGAAATGCTATTTCTACGTGCTGGCCCACCAGATTCCCGAGCAGTCAGGACGGTGGGCTGCGCTGCCGGTAGCATCTGCCCTTCCACACCTGTTGCCTCCTTTTCCTGTGTTTTCACTCCCCCCGGGTTTCCGCGCTATGGGTGGCCTTTTCGGCTTTATCCTGCTGCTTTGGTTGCCACTGGCTGCCCTTGCCGGTGCCCCGCCCTCCCATGCGCAATGGAACTCGCTGCTGGCCCGCCACGTGCTGGCCGACGGGCGCGTAGACTACCGCGGCTTCCGGGCCGATGAAGACGAACTGGCCGAATACCTGGAGCTGCTGGACTCCACTGCTCCCGATGCTTCTTGGCAGCCCAACGACGTGAAGGCTTACTGGATCAATGCCTACAACGCCAGCGTAGTGGACCTGGTGCTGCAACACTACCCGCTCAACAGCCTGACCGATACGCGTATCAAATCCAAGTCCACCGGCAGCTTTTCGCCCTGGGAGGCGCCCGTGGTTTTCGTGGGAGGAAATACCTACTCGCTCAACCAGATAGAAAAGCAGTTTCTGCGCGGTTCTACCCCGGATGCGCGCATTCACTTTGCCCTGGTACAGGCCGCCGTATCCTCTCCCTCCCTGCTCAACGAGGCCTACGAAGGCAGCCGCCTGGAGCAGCAGCTGGAGGCGCAGACGCGCCGGTTCCTCAACGACCCGGTGGCCAACCAGCTAATGGGCCCCACCCCGCAGCTGTCGAGCTTGTTTGACTGGTATGCGGCAGATTTTGGCTCTACTCCGGAAGCGCTGCTGGCTTTCGTCAACCGCTATGCCCACGTGCCCCTGCCGGCCGGTACTACGTTCGGTTTCCTGCCGTTCAACTGGCAGCTCAACGACCGGCTGGCCCTGAGCGACTCGCAGGCCCTGACGCGCTAGGCACTTTTTTTGGCGGGCAGCCCAACCCGCCGCCCGCTTCCACAGTTGAAGCAGGCATGAACAATGCCCTTGTCTTGGATTTTCTCGGTCAGCTGCGCGACAACAACCACAAAGCGTGGATGGACGAGCATCGTGCCGATTACCAGCGTGCCCGCGCGGCCTACACCCAACTGGTGGCGGAGCTACTGCGCGGCGCCGCCCGCTTCGAACCCGACCTGAGTACCCTCACGCCCTCGGACGTGATGTTCCGCATCAACAAAAACGACCGTTTCCACCAAAGCGACGAGCCGTACAAGCGGCACATGGGCGCGGGCATCAAGCGGGGAGGCCGGCACAGTGCCTGGGCGGGTTACTTTATTGCCCTGGAGCCCGGCGGCGAAACTTACGTGGGTGCGGGCCGCTGGATGCCGGAACCGGCCCAGCTCGCCCGCATCCGCCAGGAAATTCACTACAACCCCACCGAGTTTCACGCCCTGCGCCAGAGTCCGGAGCTGCTGCGCTTTTTCCCCCAGGGCCTCGATACCTCTCAAACGCTGAAAACGGCCCCCAAAGGCTACGATCGGGAAGACCCCGATATTGAATGGCTGCGGCTGAAAAGCTACTTCGTGTGGCAGGCAATTCCGGATGCCCAGGTGCTTAGCCCCGACTTTCCGCAGCAGGTACTCGGCGCCTGGCAGGCAGCCCAGCCCTTCGTCCGCTTCCTCAACGAGGCTATGCGGGAGGAGTAGACTGTGCTAGGGTAAATGGCTGAATGGGTTTGCTGGTTGACTGGCTTTAAAGTGCACTACTGGCAGCTGTATGACTTGGAAACCAACCAAAGTTTTACAAGTAAAAAGGCCCGGCCGTCTGTAGACGGCCGGGCCTTTTTGGCGGAATGAGAGCTTCGGGTTATTCAGGAATACAGCAGCCATTAAACCCCAGAGCCATTCATCCATAAAGTCCTTCAAAACAGCCCAAAGAGGGTGCTGTTGATTTTATCGACGATGACGCCCAAATCCTCGGGGTTGTTCACGTAGTCGAGCTGGTTGACGTCGACGATGAGCAGCTTGCCGTAGCTGTAGCTGCTGATCCACCGCTCGTAGTGCTCGTTCAGGTTCTTGAGGTACTCGATTTTGATGTTGTTCTCGTAGTCGCGGTTGCGCTTCTCGATCTGCGAAATCAGCTTCGGCAAGTCGGCTTTCAGGTAAAGCAGCAAATCCGGCGGATTCACCATGCTGATCATGGACTGAAACAAATTCAGGTAGTTCTGGTGGTCGCGCTCCGTCATCAGGCCCGACTCGTGCAGGTTGGCCGCGAAGATGTGGGCATCCTCGTAAATGGTGCGGTCCTGAATCACACCCTTGCTGGCTTGCTGCAGCTCTTTAATGCGCTGGGTTTGCCGGAAGCGGCTGTTCAGGAAGTACACCTGCAGATGGAATGCCCACCGGGGCATATCGTCGTAGAAGTCCTTGAGGTACGGATTGTGGTCGACGTCTTCCAGAAACACTTCCCAGTTGAAGTGGTGCGCTAACTTGTTGGCTAGGGTGGTTTTGCCGGCACCAATGTTACCGACGATGGCAATATGCATGAGAAAGGCGGGCGTGAGCGGAACGTGAACCGCAAAAGTAGCAGAAACACGGGCATCATTGGGCACGTAGCTTCGGTAGAAATGCGCCCAGTCTGCATCCAGCGCGTTTATTCTCTGCTACTTCCTACTCCTGCTTTCCATCATCCTACTCCCGGCCCTGCTGCTGCCTTTGGCCCCAGGCAGCAGCACGTATTCTTATCTACTTCAATTGGAATCAAAACCAGAATAAATAGAATCCTACCGCATAAACCCTTATGTTTAATATCACTTGCTCCTAGCTCTCTGCTTTATGCTCCCACACGCTGTGCCCTTCGACGACCTGGGTATTGTGCCCGACCAGTACGGTAGCCCGGTAGCCTCCCTGCGATACTACCCAGACGAACAACTGCTGTATATTCAGTGGCAGGGCAACATCACAGCTGATGCCGTGCTGCGGGTGGCTACGCAGGAGCTGCGCATCCAGGAACAGCTGCAGATTCCCCTGATCCTGAACGACAAAACCGAATCAACGGGTGACTGGTCGGATGCCTTGTCGTGGCTGGAGTTTGAGTGGCTGCCGCAGGCCATGGAAAATGGCCTGCGGGCCTTTGCCTACGTGTTTCTGCCCGATTTACAGAATCAGTACATCAGCGCCGGGTTTATCGAGAAAATTGGGCACCAGCTGCCCGCCCGGCTTTTCTACGACGTAGCTGCGGCCCGGCACTGGCTCCATCAACAGCAGCAAACGGCCTGAAGCAACCGCTATTACTCCTTCTCGCTCAGATATTCTTTGGTAGCGCGGGCGCCTTCCAGCGTGCGAAACTCCCCCTGCAGCGTGCGGATGCGGAGCCGCTCCTCCAGCCCCAGCTGCTGACGCACCTGCTCGTACCGCCCATTGAGGCGTGAGAGGACCTCGCTGGCAGCGGCCCAGTCGCGCTGGGTCCACTGTCGGCGCTGCTCGCGCGTGGTAGCCAGCAGGCGCTCATACAGGTCGGGTAGCTCCGTGGCCCGGGCGCGGTTTATTACCACGTTTTCGTTGAGCAGCCGGTCTTGGGCCTGCTGCGCCGTTTCGGGCTCCCGGGCCTGGGCTTCGAGGCGGCGCTGTTCGGCGGCCCAGGCCTTGTAGCGGGCCTTCTCGGCCGCATACTCCCGCTTCGACTGAACCGATAAACTGTCGGTAGCGCGGTCGAGGCGCTGGCTTTGACGGTCGAAGTCGGCCATCATCTTAGGCCATTCCCGGCGGGCCCCGGCCTCAGCTTTATCCATTTTCTCACTTACCCAGTCGACAAACGTGCGCAAATCGCGCTCTACGGCCGAGGAGGTGGGCGTAGTACTGGAGGTGGACTGCTGCGCAGCAGCAGCTAATGGCGTAAGGCCAAGGGCGGCCAGCACAGCCAAGGAAAGCAGGCAACGTTTCATAGGCAGAAAATCGTGAAGATGAAGTAACGCGCCGGGCGCGGGCTACCGTATGGCAGGGCCCGGCAATTTCCGGCCCAAAACGTGGAATTAGCCTACCAAGGTTCGGTTTTAGCGGAAATAATGCCGTTTTTGCAGCGTATGACGACTTCCGCCGCCGCTGCCATTACCATTCAGCCCGCCACCCTGGCCGATATTCCCACCATCATCAGCCTGGCCGAAGCGACCTGGGAGCCTACCTACCGCTTCATTATTTCGCGGGAGCAGATTGAGTACATGTACCGCGTGATTTATACGCCGGCTTCGCTGCAGCGGCAGATGGCCGACGAAGGGCACACGTTTCTGCTGCTCTTGGCCGATGGGCATCCGGCCGGTTATGCCTCCTTTTCCCGGCTGCCTATTGCCAATGATGCTATCTTTAAGCTGCACAAGCTTTATCTGCTGCCTTCTCACCAGGGGCAAGGCCTCGGCCAGCAGCTGATTGGGGCCGTGGAACAGGCGGCCCGTCAGGCCGGTGGCCGCGCCCTGGAGCTGAACGTAAACCGGCACAACCCGGCCCTGGCCTTCTATGAAAACCGTGGCTTTCAGCGGCACCGTGAGGAAGACATTCCCATCGGACCGTACTGGATGAACGACTACGTGATGCGCAAGGAGCTGCTGGCGCAGTAGCTGAGAGGTAGCTCGTCTCTGTCTTGGTGCTATTTTCCCGAATCACTCACTCTTTTTTTCTTTTTCTGATGGCCACCAAAATCACCGTACTCAGCAATGGCTCCCTCCGGGTAGAGGGCACCGATTTCGAACTCGTCGATGCCCAGGGCACGCCCTACGGCCTGGGCGGCCGGGAGCGGATCAGCATTTGCCGCTGTGGCCTTTCCAAGAACAAGCCTTTCTGCGACGGGTCGCACAAGGGCCATTTCGAGCACAACGCCGAGGCCTTCGACCTACCAGCTCCGAAAGTATAGCCGGTATTTCTGGTTCTTGCCCCACGCAAAGCCCCCACCTTCCGCCTGGAAAGTGGGGGCTTTACGTTAATGGGCTGCGGTGTGAGCAGCCGCTAAAACAAAGAGGCCACGAAGTCGACGTACTCCTGGCGAGCCTCTTCCTGGGATTTGCCCCGCAGGCCGGCCCAGGCATCGTACTTGGCAATGGCCTTGAAGTCGAATCCGCCGGGCCGGTCACCGGAAATATCCCCCTCACTCCCCTGTTTGTAGAGAGCGTAGAGTTTGAGCAAGGTCATATTATCGGGCTTGGCGGGCAGTTCCTTGCTGCGCGCCGCGGCGGCTTCAAATTCTTCGATGGTAGCCATGAAACAGGTAATTAGGGATGATGAGAACAGGTAGGCCCTCGCTCCGCAGAGTATGGGTGGCAAAAGATACGGATTGCCATCAAAATAGGCGGCATGCAGCATTTTAATCCGCTGTATATTGTCGGGCATCCTTCCCCGTTCAACCCCTTTTCCGATGAAATTTGCACGCGTAGTAAGCAGCCTCCTGGTGGGCTATTCCCTGCTGCTGGCCCCGGCCGCCCAGGCTCAGAAAACCTATCTGCACTGCGGAAGGCTGCTGGACATGCGCACCGAGCAGGCCCAGACGGAAATGACCATAGTAACGGAAAACGGGCGAATTGTGGCCGTGGAGCGGGGGTATCGGGCGCCCACCAACGCCGCCGACAAGGTTATCGACCTGAAAAACCGCACCGTGCTGCCCGGCCTCATCGACTGCCACGTGCACCTGGAAAGCGAAACCAGCAAAAACAGCCAAGTACAGACTTTTACCCAGAACCCCGCCGACATTGCCTTCCAGGCCGCCACCTATGCCCACAAAACCCTACTGGCGGGCTTCACGACGGTGCGTGACCTAGGTGGCTCGGGTGTAAACGTGGCCCTGCGCAACGCCATCAACCAGGGTCGCGCCGTGGGGCCGCGCGTGTTTACAGCCGTGCGCGTCATCACGACGACTGGCGGGCACGGCGACCCCACCAACGGCTACCGGCTCAACCTGATGGGCAGCCCCGGCCCCGCTGATGGTTTGCTCAACGGCCCCGCCGAAGCCCGTCAGGCCGTGCGCGAGCAGTACAAACGCGGGGCCGACCTGATTAAGATTGCCAGTACCGGCGGGGTGCTGAGCGTGGCCAAAGACGGAGCGGCTCCCCAGATGACGGAAGAAGAAATTCGGGCGGTAGTGGAAACGGCCCGGGACCTTGGGCTACCCGTGGCCTGCCACGCGCACGGGCCCGAGGGCATCAAGCGGGCCATCCGGGCGGGCGTGACCAGTATTGAGCATGGCTCCCTGCTCGATGACGAAGGCATTAAGCTCATGAAAAAGTACAGCACCTGGTACGTGCCGACCATTACGGCCGGAAAATCGGTGGCTGACTCGGCTAAGATTCCCAACTACTATCCCGCTCTGGTAACGCCCAAAGCCCTAGCCATAGGCCCCAAGCTGCAGGAAACCTTTGGGCGCGCCTACAAGGCCGGCGTCAAAATTGCCTTTGGCACCGACGCAGCTGTGTTCCGGCACGGGGTAAACGCCCTGGAGTTTCAGTACATGGTGGAAGCCGGCATGCCCCCGTTGGCGGCCCTGCGCAGCGCCACGGTAAGTGCCGCCGAGCTGCTTAACCAAACCAGCAACCTGGGTACGCTGGAAGCCGGAAAGCTCGCCGACGTGGTGGCCGTGGAAGGCGACCCACTAACCGATATCAAGGTGATGCAGCGCGTGCGGTTCGTGATGAAGCAGGGCGTGGTATACCGGCAGGAGTAGCCGCTGAGCGCTGGCTGAAACTACCCGGGCCCAATAGCAAGCAACCTCCACCGTTGCAACTTTGCAGGGGCTGCTCGGCGTATGGACGGATGTTACTTCCTGCCCCACCCTGTATGAAAGCTAGTTCTGTTGATGACCTCGTGAAGCTGTTTCTGCAGCACAAACTCACTTTGGCCCTGGCCGAAAGCTGCACCTGTGGCTGGGTGGCGGCCCAGCTGGCCCCGGCTCAGGGGGTAAGCGAGGTTCTGCTGGGCTCAGTCGTAACCTACCATGCCGAAGCCAAGCAACGGCTCCTGGGAGTTAAGAAGAAAACCCTGGACACGTACTCGGCCGAAAGCCAGCAAACTACCAATGAAATGGCCCAGGGGCTGCACCAGCACCTGCCCACGGCCGATGTGTGCGTGGCCATTACCGGACTCTTCGGCCCCGGCGCCTCCGAAACCATCGACAAACCTTCGGGCACTATTTTCGTGACCATGCTGCTGGAAAACCGAGCCTTTGAGTACCGCGAGTTGCTGAAAGGCCCCACCGAAAAGCTGCGCGACCAAGCCGCAGACTTTATTTACGGCAAGCTGGCCGAGCTGCTCCAACGCCGGCAGCAGGCCCCCGCCGGCGAGCTGCACGGCAGCTAGGCTAGCCGCGGGTTCCAGCCAGAGCAGCTGGCTGCGGTTTCTTCTTTAGGCACTCCCTATTTTTTTATTGCCGGAGCCACTCAGCTATTGGGCCATAATCCCATCTTTGTGGCACCTATGAAACTATCGGTTATTCTGACTGCAGCCCTGGCTCTGGCCACGCTGCCTTTCGCGCAGGCACAAACGGAGCTGCAAACGCAACCCAACGTAGCTACCCCCCTGCCCGCTTCCCCCGCCATGCCGACGCAGGCTCCCCTGCTGAGCGAACAGCCGGTCCGCTACCACGCCTCCACGCTGAGCATCGAAGCGGGCTGGGGTGCTCCTTACGGCTGGGGCCTGTCGTACGCCTACTTAGTGGCTCCCAACCTTGATCTGAATGCGGGTCTGGGCATTGGAGTGGGCGGGAAAATTGGGGTAGGGCTACGCTATTACCTGCAGCCGCAACGTGAGTTGTCTCCGTACCTGGGGCTAAACCTGGCCCGCACTGGGCGCCTCGACAACGTGGAAATAGAGCTAAACCAGGAGCGGGCCGTGTACAGCATGGCGCCCAGCGGCGTGCTGCACCTGCGCGGCGGGTTGCGTTGGCAGCCCGGCCGCCTGGGTATGCTGGCTTCTTTTGGATACGGCGTGCGGTTTACCGGCAACCCCATTTCCTACCAGCCGGGGCCTACGCCTTCTCCTGAGCTGCAAAACGTGGTGAAGGCCATCAGCCCGGGCGGCCTGGAAATTTCCCTGGGGCTGGCCATCAACCTGGGCCCGCGCTAGCACCCTTAGCTCCTCCCTCGCCCGGGCGCTGGCGTACCACCATCAGCTTGAGGTGCAGGCGCACAATGTCGCCCATGGAGTCGCACCGGTCGAACCGGGTGGTGTGGTGGTGCTGGTTGAGTTCCTGCCGGAGCAGGGCTACTTTCTCGGGTGGGGCCAGCGTTTCAGCGCGCATGCAATCCAGCAAATCCTTCAGCCGGTAGCGCTCGGCGCGGGCGCGCCGGAGCATGAGGGTGCGCTCCTCGGTTTGGTACTGGCGGATGCTTTCCGGGGCCAGCAGCCGGGCACAGAGTTGAACCAGGGAGCGGTTGTCCTTGAAAAACTGGGGCAGATACATCGTTTTTTTGCCCTCGTAGCTTTGCTGATCGAAGTCAATGGCGCGCAGACGGTACTGCTCATCCTCGAAATCGGCCGTCACATCCACCACGTAGTTGTAGGCGCGCATGTCGCCCAGGAGGCGGGCAAAGCACCGCTCGTTGAACTTCACAAACTCCTTGGCAATGCGCACTTGGTTGAGGTGGGGCCGCTGCAGCCGGTCCCGGATAAAATCGTCGCCCGGAATGCCAGCAATATGCTCCTCAATTAGGGTGGCACCGCTGACCAGGTAGTTAATAGAATTGGGCGCCAGCAGGTGCTCCAGCTCCAGCCCGTACACGCGGGAGGCATCGGCCCGCTTCACATAAAAATAATCGTAGTTATCGTTGAACTGGTTGACAATGCGCACCCGGAACGGGTTACTGTTGCCAAAGCGGCAGTAGTCGATGCGGTCGGCCAGCAAGTGCTCAGAAAAGGAAAGGTCGCCGCCAGTTTTGAGCAGGGCGTATACTTCCGTCAGGCCCACGCTTAGCTCCTGCAGGGTTTGGGGCTCGTAGAACACCGTTTCCCAGAGTGTATCGCGCCCCTGGCGGTCCAGCAGCGGATAAGCACCCCCACTGCGCAGCAGATCGGCGTAGGTGACGGGCAGCGGGGCCTCCCGATCATAGTGCTGCAGGTAGTGGCGCAGCCGCTCACTAATCGGGTAAGAAATTTTCTTCTTGGAGATGGTAGTCACGGCAACAGAAATCAGAAACTGACAGTAACGTTACGGAGGGCCGGGGAAAACCACCGAAGGGCGCGCTTTTTGCTCTCCCGGAAAAATACCGAACTTTGAGACTTGCCCATCCTATCTGGAGTTGCTATGAAGAAAATCTTGCTTACGTTACTGGTGGTCCTGCTTTGCCCCTTGCTCTCGCCGGGCTGGGGTGGGTTTGGGCATAAAGTAATTACGCAGCTGGCGGTGTACTCGCTGCCCGGGGGCATGCAGGGGTTCTACTTTCGCAACCTGAACCAGCTGGTCCAGCTTTCCAATGCTGCCGATCAGCGCGCCGAAACTGACTCCATGGAGGCCAGCCGGCACTTCATTTACATGGACCATTACGGCGAAAACCCGTTTGGGGCGGTGCCCAAGCAGTGGGAAAAAGCCACGGCCAAGTACAAAGCCGATACCCTACGCAAGTACGGTACCCTGCCCTGGGTGATAGACGAGGTGCGCGAAAAGCTCACCCAGGCGTTCCGGGCCGGCGATACGGCCCAGATTGTGTCACTCTCGGCTGACCTGAGCCATTATGTGGCCGACGCCTACTCTCCCCTGCGCACCACGGTAAACCACAACGGGCAGCTCTCCAACCAGGAAGGCCTGCAGCCGCTGTGGGAAAATAAGCTACCCGAGCGGCACATCGGCGACTATAAGCTCCACAATAAGCCGGCGAAATACACCAAAACTCCCCTGAACGACACCTGGCAGGCTATTCAGGACTCGTACGGCTTCCTGGGCGCTACCTTCGACCTTGAGGAGAAAGTAACCCGCGGCTTTACACCTGAGCAGAAATACATTTTTTCGCACCGCTTCGGCCAAACCCGCCGCGCCTACTCCGACGCATTTGCCGATGCTTACCACAAGGAGCAGATTGGTGGCATGGTGATGTTCCGCATGCAGCTGGCGTCCTCCTTCGTGGGGTCGATGTGGCTGACTGCCTGGAAAGATGCCGGCAGCCCTAACCTGGAAAAGCTGCTTAAAAAGCCTATTCGTAAAGAAGAATCCGAAAAGCTGGATGAACAGCTGAGCGCCTGGAAAGATAACCAGTTGGTGCCCCAGAACATGCTGCTCGCGCAGCTGAAGGAAAAAGCCGTGGAGGCCCCCGACCAGATCCGCCCGGCTGCGGATATGGCCCCGCCGCCCCCCGTAGCACCGGCACCCGCGCCAGCTGCTGCCAGCAACGCAGGTCCTGCTGCCCCCGCGGCGGCTGAGGCTGAAAAAGTCAAGACCAAGGCCAAAACGGAGGACGGCACTGTGAAGCAGAAAGTCAAGGATAAAAAGCCTGAAAAGAAGGCGCCAAAGAAGGTGGATGACGGCTGGTAGGCCCGCGACTTCCGCCGAACCTGTATGTTTGTCCCCCGGAGGCATGGTTGCCTTCGGGGGACTTTTTTTGTTATCGACATGAATTGTTTGCTTTGGATTGGCAGTCTGGTGGCCTTGAGTATGGGTAGCTGCCAGCAACAAGCGCCCGTGCAGGAGCAGCCCGCGCAGGCCCCGGCCCCACCGCCCGTACCCGGCCCCAACCTCGCTACGCTCAGCGACTCCAACGCCGTGGCCGAGTTGAAAGCCTACGGTGCGCAGTACCCGGGCTCGGAGGTGCTGCTGGAAACCCGGCTGGGCAACATCCGCCTGCGCCTGTTCGATGACACGCCGATTCACAAAGCCAACTTTCTGCTGCTGGCGCGCAAAGGCGTGTTCAACGAAACGGTATTCAACCGCGTGGTGAAGGGCTTTGCCGTGCAGGGCGGGCGCACCGAAAACCGCACCATCCGCCTGGGCCGCTACCATTTGCCGCCCGAAATAACGGGCCGCCACTTTCACAAGCGGGGTGCCCTGGGCATGGCCCGCTACGACGATGACCAAAACCCGGGCAAGCTCTCGTCCAGCATTGATTTCTACATGGTGCAGGGCGAAAAGCTCACCCCCTACCAGGCCCAGGCCATGGCGGGCCGCAAGCTCACGCCCGAGCAGCTGCGCACCTACGAAACGATTGGCGGGGTACCTTCCCTGGATGGCAAATACACTGTATTCGGGGAAGTGGTGGAAGGCCTGGAGGTCCTCGATAAGATTGCCGCCGAACCCGTAGACGCCTACAAGTGGCCTAAAAAAGACGTAGGCATGAAGCTAACCGTAGTGAAGTAAAGAGTTAGTTGGCTATCCAGCCGACTAATCGGTTCTTCCAATTTGAGCTCACAAAAAAGGCCGATTCTGTGAGGAATCGGCCTTTTTTAATAGATAGCAGGTTACTGCAGTTCCTTAGCTTACCACACTTTAGCGCGCTCCTGCTGGGCGCGGACCATCTTGCCGTCTTCCTTGCAGCCGAAGGCTTCGTAGAACTCGGGCATGTTCATCAGCGGGCCGTTGGTACGGAACTGCGCCGGTGAGTGCGGGTCTGTCAGGACCTGCTGGCGCAGGTACTCGGGGCGGGCGTTGGTGCGCCACACCTGGGCCCAGCTCAGGAAAAAGCGCTGCTCGGGCGTGAGGCCGTCGTACTTGGGACGCGGGTTGTTGCCGTACTGCTGCTGGAGCTGCTTTTGCAGGGCCGAGTAGGCAATACTCAGGCCGCCGAGGTCCGCCAGGTTTTCGCCCATGGTCAGCTGCCCATTCACGAATACCGAATCGAGGGGAGAAAACGCGGAGTACTGCTTGCCCACCATATCGGCGCGCTGGGTGAAGTTGGCGGCGTCTTCCTTGGTCCACCAGTCTTTCAGGTTGCCTTCGGCGTCGTACTGCCGGCCCTGGTCGTCGAAGCCGTGGGTAATTTCGTGGCCGATAACGGCGCCCATGCCGCCGTAGTTGACGGCGTCATCGGCGTTGGGGTCGAAGAACGGGGGCTGCATGATGCCGGCCGGAAACACGATTTCGTTCATGGCTGGGTTGTAGTAGGCATTCACCGTGGGCGGGGTCATGCCCCACTCGGTGCGGTCGACGGGCTTGCCCAGCTTACTGGTCATGTCCTTGTAGCCCCACTCGCGGGCAGCCACCACATTTTTCAGGTAGGAGTCGCGCGAGATAGTGAGGGCTGAGTAGTCCTTCCACTTATCGGGGTAGCCGATTTTGACGGTGAAGGTGCTCAACTTGCGCATAGCCTCCTTTTTGGTAGCGTCGCTCATCCAGCTCAGCTGCTGGATATGCTCGCCCATGGAGGCCTTGATGTTGTTCACCATTTCCAGGGCCTTTTGCTTGGCCGCGGGCGGGAAGGTCTTGTCTACGTACAGCTGGCCGAAGGCTTCGCCCAGGGCAGCGTCAGTAGCACGCAAGGTGCGCTTCCAGCGGGGCTGTTGCTGCTTGGCGCCGCTGAGCACCTGCTGCAGGCGGAAGGACTCATCCCCGAACTGCTGGGGCAGCGCCGGCGTAAACGAGGTAGCCAGGTGCCAGCGCAGGTAGGTTTTCAGGTCAGCCAGGGGCTCACTCTTCACCATTGTATTCACCTCCTTAAAGAAGGCAGGCTGACCCACAATTACTTCTTTCACCGAGCCCATGCCGGCATCGGTGAGGATGTGCTGCAGGTTCAGGTTAGGATAAGCCTTTTGCAGCTGGCTTACCGTCATTTTGTTGTAGTTGGCGTACGGGTCGCGCAGCTCCACACGGCTCTTGCTGGCTTTGGCCAGACGCGTTTCCAGGCGCAGTATCGTAGCAGCATTTTTGCGGGCAGCGGCTTCGTCGTCGCCCAGCAGTTTGAACGTGTTTACCAGATAGGTCTGGTAAGCCGCCCGAATGCTCTTGGAGCGGGCATCTTCTTTCAGGTAGTAGTCGCGGTCGGGCAGGGAAAGACCACCCTGGTATAGGTTTACGGCGTACTGGGAGCTGATTTTATCGTCCTGCCCCACGTAGGCGCCAAAGAAAGCCCCGGTGGCAAGCACCTGCTGCCGGGCCATGGAGGTTTGCAGCTGATCGGGCGTTTTAATGCCCGCAATCTTGGCCAGCTCCGGCTGCAGGTACTTCAGCCCGGCCGCGTTGATGGCGGCCGAGTCCATTGCCGAGGCGTAGTAGTCGCCCACTTTCTGGAGGTTGGTGCCTTTAGCCGCGTTGCGGTTGGCGGCAGCCTCTTCCAGAATCTGCCGCATTACGGCGTTGTTCTTGTTGGCCAGCTCCTGGAAAGAGCCCCAGCGTACTTCGGCCGCCGGAATAGGATTGTTTTTCAGCCAGTTGCCGGAGGCGTACTGAAAGAAGTTGTCGCAGGCGGCCGCCGAAGCGTCGATGTTGGCGGTGTTCAGCCCCACGCCCTGGGGGAAGGTTTCGGGGGCGGGAGCCGGAGCAGCGGCCGGAGCCGGGGTAGTGGCAGCCGTGGGCACCGTGGTGCTGGCGGCGCAGCCCGCCAGGGCCAGTCCTGCCGCAGCCAGCAGCGTTACGCTATTGCGTTTTTTCATGTGGTGGATTTAGGTAACAGGGGTGGAAAATTGACCGGAATATACCGCGAAACTATGACTACTACCGCCCGTAGCCTAACAGCTGAACGGCCTACCCTGTTTGCCGGCGGCGTATTTCCTGGCAAGTTGTATTCTGCCCGTAGTCAAATGCGTACCTTGCGGCCTGCTTATGGCTCCGTTGTACAACCGCCGCTCAGAGGCCGGACTTCCTTCCCAGCGCCCTGCTCCTATGGGGCTGGCCGAACTACTCCGGCGCGTGCGCGACTCCCTGACGATGTCGTTTCCGGATGCCTACTGGGTGGCCGGCGAAATTGCCGAACTCACGCTGCCGCGCTTCGGCAGCGGGCACTGCTACCTCACCCTCACCGACCAAAGCCAGACCACCCGGGGAGCTCAGCTCAAGGCCCAGGCCCGCGCCACCATCTGGGCGGCACGATATGAGCAGCTGGGCCCCCAGTTTGAGCAGCAAACCGGCCAGACGCTTCGTCCCGGGCTGCGCGTGCTGGTGCGGGTGAGCGTGAAGTTCCATGAACAATACGGCCTGAGCCTGGATGTGCTGGCCATCGACCCTACCTACACGGTGGGAGATTTGGCCCGGCAGCGGCAAGAGGCTATTGCCAAGCTGGAGGCCCAAGGCTTGCTGCAGCGGCAAAAGGAACTGCCGCTGGCCCTGGCGCCGCAGCGGCTGGCGGTTATCTCCTCGCCCACGGCCGCGGGCTGGCAGGATTTTCTGGAGCAGCTCGGGGAAAGCCCCTACGACTTCAGCGTGAGCCTGTTCCCGGCTACCATGCAGGGCACCGATTCGCCGGCCAGCATCCTGGGCGCGCTCACGCAGATCCGGCGCCGCCGCGCCCAGTTTGATGCCGTGCTCCTGATTCGGGGCGGAGGCTCCAAAACCGATTTGCTAGCCTTTGACGATTATGGGCTGGCGGCCGCCATTGGCTCTTTTCCCCTGCCCGTGCTCACCGGCATTGGCCACGAGCGGGACGAAGCCGTGGTAGACCTGGCCGCCCACCTTGCCCTGAAAACGCCCACTGCCGTAGCCGTGTTTCTGACGGAGCGCCTGGCCCGCCTCGACGCGGTGCTGGACGGGTACGGGGGGCGCATCCGGGAGCTGGCCCTGGCGCAGCGGCAGGGTCACGAGTCCCGGCTCCTGACGCTGGCCCACCTGCTCCGCCACGCGGCAAAAGGCACCTCCCGGCAGCAGCAAGCGCAGCTGGACATGCTCCAGCGCCTTGTGTCTCAGGCAGCCCACCAGCAAGTACAGCAAGCCCACGCCGACCTGAGCACACACATCCGCGCCCTTCGGCGGGCGGCGCACCAAGCGGCCCGGCGCCAGCAGCAGCAACTCCGGCAGCTGGGCCGGGAACTGGCCCGCCGTTTCCGACACGTGCACCTACGGCGGCGGGAGCAGTTGCTGCGCCGCCGCTACCAGCTGCAGCTAAGCACCCAGCGCCATGTGCTGCAGCTTGGTTATCACTTGGCCCTGGCCGAGCAGCGGCAGTATCAGGCCACCGCCATGCTACGGGTACATTCACCCGCTGTGGCTCCCATTTCCTTGCACCCCGTGCCTTCTGCGGGTACCATTCTGCACCTGCATCAGGCCGGAGTGCAGGTGGCCGTCCGGGTGCTGCCCGACTCCGGTGCCAGTACCTAAGCCGCGCCGCTAGCTTCCCGCTCCGGAGTTTGTATTTTTAGCCTTGTCTTTTTGTAGTTGTATGACCACCGACGCCACTTACCGCCACGCCATTGCTGAGTTGGAAGCCATTCTGCGGGCCCTCGAAACTGATACCGTGGACGTAGATGAGCTGACGACCAAGGTACAGCGCTCCTCCGAGCTCATTCGCCTGTGCAAGCAAAAGCTGCGCGCTGCCGAAACTGCCATTGACCGGGTGTTTGACGACCTGGATGAGGAGCCCGACTGGGAGCCAACCGGGGAGCCGGTAGCCCCAGAGGCAACTTCGAAACCAACGCCTGCAGCACCCCGCGCGGGCCTGAGCCCGCGCCTATTTGAGTAGCCGGGCGCAGGGCGGCAGCAGGCAGGCCCCAGTTGAGCTTGTAATGCATGCCTCAACCTCTATATTTGAAACACTGGTCAACTGCCCAGACCGATTTTTTCACAATTTACTCTCCTAATTATGGCTTTTACAGGAGCTGAAGGTGGCCCAATTGAAGTTACTACGGCCGCCGGCTGGACCGCAAACTACCGGGCCGAACACCCCGATGAAATAACCGCGTATTTCTTTGGCAAGAACATTCTACAACGGCTTCTTAGCCAGTCGGGCTGCGTAGGCATCCGTATCTATTACGGGCAGGATTCAGCCGGAGTACCCAAACTGGTGCTGGTGGGTGCCGATGCCAACCAAAACGATATGCTAGGTGGCCGCATTGTAGCCGATTCAGGTTTACCGCAACCACCCAGTCAGGGCGTGAACTGCGTGCTGAACTGCTAATGGATATTGTACTTCCAGAATGGCTTGTTACGCTGGGTAATACCCTGTATTGGGTTTGTCAGGTAGCGCTTCTTATTCCTCTGTGGATAGCCTGGCAACGGCGCGCTTACTGGACCAAGCCGCTGCAAGTACTGTTCTGGGTGCTGGTAGTAGTGGAAACTAACTGCTTCTTGTTGGCTTTACCGACGCTTGTTCGGCTTTTCGGCTTTAAGACAAATCCAAATCTGTCTACTTGGCCGTTGTTTCACCTCCAGAGTAACTTCCACGGGTTGGGGCACTTACTGGTGTTCTACTATGCCATTCATAATAAACAGATTTGCAAAGTCATCCGGCTGTTAGTACCCGTGCTGGTAGCTTTAGCCCTACTGGATTCCTTTTATTTAAATCCATTTGCCAACTATAAACCCAACACCATTACGCAGGTTACTGAAAGCCTGATTGTTTTAGGCTTGAGCATCATCTATCTGCAACAGCTTCTGGTAGAACTGCCTGTAAGCCGGGTAGAGCACAACCCTATGTTCTGGGTAACCATCTACACTATTCTGTTCTTTGCAGGCACGCTGATAATGGATATTCTGATGAATTCACTGAATATTGATGTTCATGCCGCTAGTACCAGGAAATATCTTATGCCGGTATTTGGGCTGGTTTCTTCCAGTGTTACACTGCTTAGCTATGTCCTGCTTACGTGGGCATACCGCAACTGCGGCCGGCAGGATGAGAGAGTAAGAGTGTCCTATTAATTATCTTACCAGCTAGGCCAGTCAGCCTGGTTGCCTTTCCTCCTGCATGGATGCTCTCCGGTTAGCGGCTATTCTTATACCCATTATCCTGCTCCTGGCCCTGAGCATAGCCGCGTTTATGGTGCGCCACCAGCGGCGCCTGATGCGCCAGCAGGACCACCTGCGCTCCGTGCGCGAAACGGCCCAGCGCCAGGCCCTGGAAGCGGCTCTGCTGGCCCAGGAAGAAGAACGCCGCCGCATAGCCTCCGACCTGCACGATGAAGTAGGCACCACCCTGGCCATTGTGAAACTCCACCTCACGGCCCTGGAAATGCACGAGCAAACCCGGGACATGACGGCCCTGCTCGACCAGGCTATTGGCGAGGTACGCCGCATTTCCCGTAACCTGTTGCCCGCGGCCCTGGTGAAGTTTGGTCTAGCCTTCGCTCTACAGTCGTTGGCGCGGGCCGTGCCGGCGGGCAGCACCTGCGTAGAGCTGCAGCTGCATGGGCAGCCTACTGGCCTCAATGCCGTGCAGGAACTGGCTATTTACCGCATTGTGCAGGAACTGCTCGGCAACGGGCTGCGCCACGCCAAAGCCGCCCAGATTCACCTGCAGGTTTCATTTGCCCCCAACCGGGTACTCATTTCCTACACCGACGATGGGGTAGGCTTTGACCCTATCCAATCGGAGACGCCGCCCCCGCCCGAAACGCGCACCGGGCTTGGCCTTACCAATATGCGCAGCCGCATTGAACTGCTACAAGGCACACTCCGCCACCAGTCTACACCTGGGGCCGGCACGCAGGTCTGGATATCTTTCCCGGTCCCTTACTTTACAGCTACCTAAAGCGGCGTTTATATTAAAACAACGCTATATTGCCTGGCTTTTTTCTCTCTCCTGCGTTCCGTATATGACCTTTTCTGCTTCCCTCATCCGTTTGGCCCTGGTCGACGACCACCTGCTGTTCCGCAAAGGACTACGGGCCTTGCTAGAAGGATTTTCCAACGTGGAGGTGCTTTTTGAAGCCAGCGACGGACAAGAACTGCTCGAATGCATTGATGCCTTGCCCATTCCGCCCGATGTCGTGTTGATGGATCTGCAGATGCCGGTGCTCGACGGACTGCAGACTACCCGTCTGCTACGGGCCCAGTACCCCCAGGTACGGATTGTGATTATTTCCATGCACGACGAGCCCGAACTTATCGAGCAGCTCCGCTCGGAAGGAGCCCATGGCTACCTGCTTAAAAATGCCAACCCCGACGAAGTGCGGGGCGCCATCGAAGCCGCGCACACCGGAGAATCCTTTTGCGCGGTGGTGGGCTAACATTTCCGGCTTACCCCGTAAACGCAGCAAGGCCCGGTTCCCTTTGGAAACCGGGCCTTGCTGCGTTTAGCCTAAGGCAGCTTACAGCTCTACAAACATCCCCACCGTAAACGTGCGGCCCCGGTTGAAGAAGGCCTGCGTCAGGTTCGGGTCGATTACGTTGGCGCTGTTGCGGTTGGAGACGTCGGTGAAGTAAAACTGGTTCAGCACGTTGAGCACCGAGGCTTTGAAGCCCAGCTTCATTTTCCCCTGGCGCAGGGGCGGCAGATCGTAGCCCATATGGAAGTCCAGGTTGTAGGAAGTGGGCAGGCGGTAGGAGTCGGTACGGCTGCTCTCAATTACGATGGTTTCGGGGTTGAAGGACGCGAAATACTTGGAGAACAGCAGAAAGGAAGGGCGTACGTACAAACGCTTCACGGGCTCGTAGCGCAAGCCCAGCTGGAACTGGTTCTGGGCCGCGTCGCCCACGTGCACGCCTTCCAGGTACACGGGCTGTTCCGGCTCGCTGGGGTTGATAAAGTCGCCGGCTTCGTTGGTCTGCACCAGCACCCCTTTGCCCGTCCAGCGCCAGTCGCCTAGGGCAATGGCCGCGTTCAGCTGCAAGCTGCGGCTAATTTCCTGGGCTACGCTCATCTCAATGCCCATGTGCTGAGCATTAACGTTGCGCACCGTGTTATACACAATGCTGCCGGAGGAGTTGGTAACCGAGTTGGTGGTTTTGTTGGCCCACAGCGTGTAGTAAGCGTTCAGCGTCGCCTTCATGCTGGGGTAGCTGATGCCGTAGCCCAGCTCGATGCTGGTGATGCCCTCGGGCTTCACATTGTCGTATAGGCGGCCCTGGTTGGTATATACCAGGTTGAAGAAGGGCACCTTGCTGTTGTAGCCCACGTTGGCAAACACGTTGTTGTGCTCCGTTAGGTTGTAGTTGGCCCCGGCCTTCACACTGTAGCCCAGGTAAGAAGCCCAGTCGGTTTCGGCCGTCTTGCCGTCGGCGGCGGTATAGGTGCGGCCGTCAATAGTCTGGGTCTGGTTGAAGCCTACGTCGTACTGCTGCCCGTTCACCGTCACCTGCCGGGCCTTGAAGTAGTCGATGCGCTTGTAGCGGATGCGGGAAACCGTGCCGCTGACCACCGCCGACAACGCTGGGGTTTTGTACTCCAGCTGCGTGTATCCACCCAGCCACTGAGTTTTGCCATCGTAGTTGTAGCTGATTTTGTCGCCCTCACGCAGGCGGGTGGCCGGGTCTTCGTTGCGGTTGTTGATGCTCAGGGCATAGGTGCCACCCAGCAGGTCGCGCACCTGGCGGTAGTGCAGGCCGCGGTAGAGGCGCCCATCCACCCCCGCCGAGAGTGTGAGGTTTTCGCGCAGAGTATAGTCGCCGCCCAGCACAAAGCCGTACCAGCGGTGACTATTCACGTTGTTGACCAAGAACTGCTTGGAGCGGCTTTCGGCGTCAAACGTGGTATCCTCCCTTTGAGCGTTAGGATTATCGGGCGTTGGAGCAGGCACCTTTACAATCGACGCCACGTCGCGGTTGCGCACGTTCTCGTCGTAGATGCCCTGGAAGTCGGTCTGGTAGTCGCGTACGTCCAGGGAGCTGGAGTTGGTGCTAGTTAGGCCGCTCACCCCGCCCCCATTACCATAAGAGGCATACACCACGCCAGTCACGAACAGCCGGTCGTTTACCTGCCAGAAGTCGTTGAGGTTGATCTGGGGCTTGTGGTAATAGTTGCTACGCTCGTTCAGCACCTCTTCCTTGCCCAGGTTGCTGGCGGTGCGGGTTTCCGGGTCGCGGTCGTAGCGGCGCAACGTGCCCCAGTAGGGGTTATAATCGAAGCCCCGGTTACCCCCGACCACGGGCTTGGCGCCAATCGCGCGGGCTTTGGCATCGGAGTACAACCCTACTAGCGACTGGAAAGAGCGGGTGCCGTGCTTCTGGGGCGAGCCCAAGGCCGTGAGCGAGAGGCGGTGCCGGCCCAGGCGCTTGCTGGCATTGCCGAAGTACGTCCAGGCATCGTCGAAAGCCTGCTGCACCCAACCATCGGAGGTGCGGCGCGAGCCGTAGGCCGTGAAGGCCCAGTCGCCGGGCAGGTTACCGCTGCTCAGCATCAGCGAGGCTTTGCGGTAGTTGTTGGAGCCGGTTTCGAGGCGGGCCAAGGCACTACGCTTGTCGTCGAAGCCCTTGGTGAGTACGTTGATGGTGCCCCCCACCGAGGGTACGGCAATTTTGGCGGCCGACAGGCCCCGCTGTACCTGCAGGCTCTTGGTTACGTCGCCCAGGTCCCAGTTCGACCAGTACACCTGGCCGGTTTCCATGTCGTTTACGGGTACGCCGTTGATCATCACGGCCACGTTGCGCTGGTCGAAGCCGCGCACATTGATGCGGGAGTCGCCCGTGCCGCCGCCGCCCTGGGTAGCGTACACGCCCGGGGTTTCGTTCAGAATCATGGGCAGGTCGCGGGCGGCCAGGGTTTCGCGCAGCTTCACCTCATTCACGGCCGCGTAGGCTACGGGCGTTTCGCGCTCCACGGCCACGGAGGCAATTACCTGCACTTCATTAAGCGTAGCATTATCGGAGGCCAAACGGAACGTAGCCACGGCATTCTGGCTGCCCACCGTTACGCGCTGCTCCAGCATTTTGTAGCCGATAAAGGAGGCCCGCACCACGTACGTGCCGGGTTTGAGGCCCGGCACCTGATAGTTGCCCTCGGAGTCGGCGCCGGCGCCGGTGTTAGCCCCATTGCCCGTTACCTGCACGGTAGCCCCGGGGAGGGATTCGCCGGTGAGCTTATCGAGCACGCGGCCTTTGATGGAATACGTCTGAGCCGCGGCCGTCAGGATGGTCAGCAGGCTCAGTAATAGGGAAAGTACAGTGTGTTTCATGCAATAAGCAGAGGGGTAACGGCTATGCGCGCTGCAAAGGTAAGGGATTGAGGAGAAGCCCCTAGTACTGCCCGGCCGATGTTTTTGCACTATGCCGGCCGATCCGCCGAAAAACCATCCACCGGAGACGTATTTTTGGCTGGCCGCCAGTACTCCGTTGTGGCGGTTAACCTTCTTCTATATCTCTTATCCACTCCTGCACGGACGAAGGCCACGGTGGCAGCAGCATTCCATGAGTATGAAATTTCTTCTGGCCATAACCCTCCTTCTGGCGGCCCTGAGTGCCCCGGCCCAGACCAGTCCGTTCCTGGTGCGCCTCAATGACCAAAAACTTAGCCTGCCTGCTGCTACGTTTCACGTAGCCCGCGTGCTGGATTTGCGCCCCGACCGCAGCCGCATTGGCTGGGTGCATCAGGGGCTGATCAACCAGCCGGTACCGGCCAACCTGACGGGCGGCGTGGCCGCGGGCCTTACGCAGTGGCTCAGCACTCAACTGCCGGCCCAACCGAGCACCCGGCCGGTAATCGTGCGCGTGCATGAACTCACCATCGAAGAGGAAGTTGGGGCGGCATCCGAACACGCCCTGGCCGTGTTTGACATCGATTTTGCCGTGCAGCAGCCCGACAGCTCGTACGTGATACTGGTGCGCTACCTCGAAACCATCCGGAAAGGCGGCCTCGAAACAACCGGCCTGCACGATGATAACCTAGCCTTTGGCTTCCGCCAGGCCCTCCTGCGCTTGCAGAACCTTAACTGGCCCGACGCTATAGCCGCGGCCACTCCGCTCTCAGCCGCCGATTACCTGGCTGCCGCCGATTATCAAACCATGCTGCGCGCCTACCCCATTCTGCTCACGGCGGCTCCAGGTCAGGGCATGTTTGCCACCTTCGAGGATTTTCGCAGCAACCAGCCCGATGCCCGCGTGCCCTTCACGCTGGTGCGCCAGCCCCGCACGGGAGCCGGGTGGCAGGGGACGGAGGAGGTAAAGGCCACTTCCTCCAACCCGGCGCTGCAGAAACAGCTCAATAAAGCCTGGGGATTTTCGGATGGCCAGCAAGCGTATATCCGTTATCGAAACCACTTGTATCCGCTGGAGCGCGCCGGGCAGACGTTTCAGTTCACCGGGCCAAGCACGGCCGACGCCGAAGCGGTAGCCGTAGGAGCCGTAGTGGGCGGCCTGGCTGGTGCGGCCATTGCCGGTGCGGCCACCAGCAGCCCACCTCACCCCTACTCGTTAAGCCTGCGTACGGGTCGCGTATTAGATACCCATATTCAGCATGCCATACCACAAGGTGATACTGCCCAAGTAGTGCTTTTCCGGCGCGGCAATGGTTCCGCTGTGGCGGTGCAGCTCAACGGGCAGGCACTAACCCAGTTGCCGGGCAGCCAGTTTGTGCGTATTCCATGGACCAGCAAAACTACGGAGCTACAGCTGTGCCTACCCGAAACAGGAACAGCCTACCTCTCGTTTGTACCCGATTTCACGGCTACTACCTACGTGGAAATCAAGCAGAAAACTGCGGCCGACAAGCCAACACTGGTGATAGTACCCGCTAAGGAGGGCATCTTTTACACCAAGAAAATGCGGCCCGGCCGCTAGTCTAATCTACCCTAGCTCCGTGCTGGGGTCCCAGAACAGCGCATCGAAGTTCTGCACCTGGTCATCCACTACCCGAATGCCTTCGGCTTCGAGGGCTTCCTGCATGGCCGTGGGCGTGGCGTAGTGCTGCCGCCCCGTGAGCAGGCCCTGCCGGTTGATGACGCGGTGGGCCGGCACGTAAGCATCGGCGGTGTGGGCCGCCATCATGGCCCAGCCCACCATGCGGGCCCCGTACCGGGCACCAAGGTAGTGCGCAATGGCGCCGTAGGTGGTTACGCGGCCGGGTGGTACCAGGCGCACTACCTCGTGCACATCCTGAAAAAAGTTGCGGTGTTTGTCGGCGGCAGCGGGGCTCAGCATACAGTGGAGCTTAGGGACTTAGGCGGGAAGAAAGGCCAAAATAACGTAACAACTGTCCCTGGAGTACGGGCGTAAGTAAGGCAGCAAGCAGCCAATTCTGGCTGCAGAAGTTGTGCCATTTTATTCTTCTACCCATGTTCAATAAACTCAAAAGCCTCGACGACCTGTTCGCAGAACAACTCAAAGACCTGTATAGCGCCGAAACCCAACTGGTGAAAGCCCTGCCCGATATGGCCAGCGAAGCCCGGGATGCGCGCCTGCGCCAAGGCTTTGAAAAGCACCTACAGGAAACGATGAACCAGGTAAGCCGCCTGGAGCAGATTGGTCGGGGCCTGAACATCGACCTCTCGGGCCATACCTGCAAGGCCATGCAGGGCCTGGTAGCCGAGGGCAAAGAAACCATTTCGGAAGACGCTACCGACGAAGTAAAAGACGCCGCCCTTATTGCCGCCGCCCAGCGCGTGGAGCACTACGAAATATCGGGCTACGGCACGGCAGCGCACTACGCCGAGCGCCTGGGCCACACGGAGGCCGCTTCCCTGTTGCGCCAGACGCTCCAGGAAGAGCAGCTCACCGACACCAAGCTCAACGACCTGGCCAAGAGCTATATCAACCAGCGGGCCATGTAACTTCCCCGCCCTTTTACCAAAAAGCCTGCAACATGCAGGCTTTTTTGGTGTCTACCCATTTAGGAATCTACGTCCCGCCTAACTTTTCGAGGGCTGCCGGCGTTTTGAGAACCCGGCCCGGGTGACAGTAAGCAGGTGGCAGGGGGCACTTTACGACATTACATGCAGACGCAGCAACAAGAAGACACTATTCAGGAAGAAGAACACAAAGGCGGCGCGTGGCGCTGGTGGCTACTGGCGCTGGCGGTGGTGGCGGTGCTGGCCTTCGTGAAAATCAAGTTTTTTCCGTCGCAGACCGCTGAGGCGGGCAAAGGTGGAGGCGGCGGGGGCAAGGGTACGGCCGGTGCGCCGGGCAAAGGTGGCCCCGGCGGGGCGGGCGGCAAGGGCGGTGGCCAGAAGCTGCCGGTGCAGGTGTACGTGGTGAAGGCCACCAGCCTGGCCGATGAGGTAGCGGCCACGGGTTCTATCCTGGCGGAGGAATCGGTAGTCATCAAAAGCGAAATTTCGGGCAAGATTACCAGCCTTAACATTCGGGAAGGGCAGCCCGTGAGCAAAGGCCAGTTGCTATTCAGCATCAACGCCGACGAGATACAATCGAACCTGCGCAAGCAGGAGTACAACATCAAGCTGTTCCGCGACCAGGAAAAGCGCCAGCGCGTCCTGCTCGACAAGGAATACATCAGCGCCCAGGAATACGAGCAGGCCAACAACCAGCTGCTCACGGCCCAGGCTGACTTGCAGACGCTACGAGCTTCGCTGGCCAAAGCCTACGTGCGGGCCCCCTTTTCCGGGGTGCTGGGCCTGACGACGGCCACCGTAGGCACCTATGTGAGCCCCGGGGCTGAAATAACCACGCTTTCCCGCGTGAAACCCGTGAAAATCAACTTCACGGTGCCCAGCCGCTTCTCCAGCCTGGTGCGCACCGGCGACCCTATTACCATCACCGACGAGGCCTCCAACAAAAAATACGAAGCCAAAGTCTACGCCCTCGACCCGCAGATTGACCCAGTGAGCCGCACCCAAACCGTGCGCGCCCGCTACGCCAATACCAACAATGAGCTGCGCCCCGGCGCCTTCGTGAAAGTAAACCTGCAGCTTAGTCAGACCTCCGATGCCCTGCAGGTGCCCACCGAGGCCGTCATTCCCGAAGCCAGCGGCTATAGCGTGTACACCGTGCAGCAGGGCAAAATGGTGCCGAAGAAGGTGAAGATTGGGGTGCGCTCCGACCGGCTTATCCAGATTACCGATGGCCTAGCCGTGGGCGACTCGGTAATCCGCACCGGCATTCTGCAGGTGAAGCCGGGTGATGCGGTGAAGGTTCAGCCTAACAGCCAATAGTTGACCATGGCCTCCCCAACTCTGCCCGTTTTCTTGTCTGAGGTGAGCATTCGGCCAGCCAGTTCCGTCGATGCCGAGGCACTGGCCAACTTAGTAGCAGAGCTAGACTATCCTACCGCTCCAGCGCTGCTTCGCACCCGCCTCAATGAGCTTACTGCGGCTGGCGACCAAGTGTTGGTAGCGGAATATCAGGCCCAGGTGATTGGGATGGTCCATTTGCACCGCACGCCTTTTCTGCACCGTGCCCCCGATGGCCGCATCGTGACGCTCGGGGTATTAGCCGCTTACCGAAACCAACAAATTGGAGCTAAGCTCCTGGCCGCGGCCGAACACCAGTTCCAGCAAGAGGGCTGTGGCCGCGTTGAGGTCACTAGCGGCTTCCCCCGGGAAGCCGCCCATCGTTTTTACCAGCGGGCGGGCTACGAGCCTCAATCCCGCAGCTTTGTGAAGGTGTTGCCCCGGTAAGTTTTCTTTCGCGCAACGCCTCCCGCCCAATTTAACTGCTACACCATGAGCTTATCCTCCACCAGTATCAACCGCCCGGTTCTCGCCATTGTGATGAGCCTGGTGATTGTGATTTTCGGGGTGATTGGGTTTCGGTACCTGAGCGTACGGGAATATCCGAGCGTGGACCCGCCTATCATCACCGTATCGGCCTCCTACACCGGGGCCTCGGCCGATGTGATGCAGGGCCAGGTGACCGAACCCCTGGAAGAAGCCCTCAACGGCATCCAGGGTATCAAGAATCTGACCTCCAACTCCCGCGACGGGCGCACCCAGATTACGGTGGAGTTTGACCTCGACGCCGACCTGGAAACGGCGGCCAACGACGTGCGCGACAAAGTATCGGGGGCGCAGGGCCGCCTCCCGCGCGACATTGACCCGCCCGTGGTGAGCAAGGCCAACGCCGACTCCCAGCCCATTGTGATGACGTACCTGAGCAGCAACAAACGGACGCTGCTGGAGCTGACGGACTACGCCAACAACACCCTTAAGGAGCGCCTGCAGACCATTCCCGGCGTGTCGGAGGTGCGGGTGTACGGGGAGCGGAAATATTCCATGCGCCTGTGGCTGGACCCGGTGAAACTCTCGGCCCTAAGCGTGAGCCCCGTGGACGTGCAGCAGGCCCTCACCCGCGAAAACGTGGAGCTACCCAGCGGCTCGGTGCAGGGCCAGGCCACCCAGCTTACGCTCCGCACCATGGGCCGCCTGAGCACGGTGGAAGACTTCAACAACCTGATTATCCGCAAGGATGAATCGTCGCTAGTGCGGCTTTCGGACATCGGCTACGCCGAGCTTTACCCCGAAAACGACCAGACCATCTTCAAAGTAAACGGCGTACCGATGGTGGGTCTGGCCGTTATTCCGCAGCCGGGCTCCAACCAGATTGACATTGCCGACGAGTTCAACAAGCGCCTGGAGCAGTACGGCAAGGACCTGCCCAAAGACCTGGAGTTAAGGCCGGGCTTCGACAACTCGGTCTTTATCCGCAAGTCTATCAACGAGGTGGAACACACCATCATTGAGGCCTTCGTGCTGGTAGTGGTGATTATCTTCCTGTTTCTGCGCGACTGGCGCTCCACCATCATCCCGGTGGTGGCAATTCCGGTGTCGTTGGTAGGCATCTTCTTCGTGATGTATCTGATGGATTTCTCCATCAACGTGCTCACGCTGCTGGCCGTAGTACTGGCCATTGGCCTGGTAGTCGACGACGCCATTGTGGTGCTCGAAAATATCTACTCCCGCATTGAGGAAGGTGAGGACCCCAAAACGGCCGCCATCAAGGGCTCCGAGGAAATTCTGATGGCCGTTGTCAGTACCACGATTGTGCTGGCGGCGGTGTTTCTGCCGGTGGTGTTTCTCACGGGCATCACCGGGCGGCTGTTCCGGGAGTTTGGGATTGTGGTGGCCGGCTCGGTTTTGATTTCGGCGTTTGTGTCGCTCACGCTCACGCCCATGATGTGCTCCGTGCTGCTCAAGCGCGAGGAAAAGCACAACTGGTTTTACCGCAAAACCGAACCCTTCTTCGAGAAGATGATTGGCGGCTACAAGGAGAGCCTCGAAACCTTCCTGCGCAACCGCTGGCTGGCTTGGCTGGTGGTGGCGGGCACGGGCGTAGGCATCTGGTACTTCATGGGCGCTATTCCCTCGGAACTGGCCCCAGTGGAGGACCGCAGCCGCATCAACCTGAACGCGACTGGTCCGGAGGGAGCCTCGTTTGAGTTCATGGACACCTACATGACTCAGCTTACCCAAATGGCCATGGACTCGGCTGGTAAGCAGAATTTGAGCAGCGTGTTTGCCGTGACGTCGCCGGGCTTCGGGGGCGGCTCCAATTCGGGCATTGCCCGGGTATTGCTGCTGGAAGCCGATGCCCGCCCTCTGCCCCAGCCCGCCATCGCCGATAAGCTCAGCGCGGGCGTGAAAAAGCTCTCGGCGGCCCGCACCTCCGTGAGCCAGGACCAGAGCATCGGGGGCGGAGGAGGTGGCTTGCCGGTGCAGTTCGTTATTCAGACCCAGGATTTCGACAAGCTGCGCACGGCCGTGCCCAAGTTCCTGGATGCGGCCCGCCAGGATCCTACTTTCCAGTTCGTAGACGTGAACCTGAAGTTCAACAAGCCCGAGCTGCGCGTAAACATCGACCGGGAAAAGGCCCAGAGCTTGGGCGTATCGGTGCAGAGTATCAGCCAGACGCTGCAGTCGGGCCTGAGCGGGCAGCGCTACGGCTACTTTATCCGGGAAGGCAAGCAATACCAGATTATCGGACAGGTGGCCCGCGAAGACCGCAGCCAGCCCCTGGACGTGCGTCTGCTCTCGGTGAAGAATGCCAACGGTGAGCTGATTCAGCTGGACAACGTGATTCGGCTGGAGGAAAGCAGCACGCCACCCCAGCTTTACCGCTTCAACCGCTACAACTCGGCCACTTTCTCGGCTTCGCTGGCTCCCGGCCGCACCCTTGGCGACGGTATTGCCGCCATGCAAGCCATTGCCGACAAAAACCTCGACGACACCTTCTCAACGGAGCTGGCCGGCGCTTCCCGCGACTTCCAGGAAAGCTCCAGCAGCTTGGTGTTTGCCTTTGGGCTGGCCTTGGTCTTGATTTACCTAGTGCTGGCGGCCCAGTTTGAGAGCTTCCGCGACCCGGTCATTATTATGGTCACGGTGCCGCTGGCCCTGTCCGGCGCACTGCTCAGCCTATGGTACTTCAACCAGACGCTCAACCTGTTCTCGCAAATCGGTATCATCATGCTCGTAGGCCTCGTTACCAAGAATGGCATTCTCATCGTGGAGTTTGCCAACCAGCAGGTGGAAAATGGCAAGGACTACATGACCGGGCTGATTGAGGGGGCCACGGCCCGCTTCCGCCCTATTCTGATGACGAGCCTCTGCGCTATCCTGGGTATCCTGCCCATTGCTATTGCCACCGGTGCGGGCGCGCTCAGCCGGCGGGCCATGGGCATTGGCGTCGTGGGCGGGCTGTTTTTCGCTACGGCCCTCACTCTGTACGTAGTGCCTGTTATGTACTCTTACTTTGCCACGGCCAAAAAGCACAAACCCGCTGCGGCCGCAGAAAAAGCCGTTGCGGCCTAGTCAGGTGCAGCTTTTGTTTCCCAGCGCCGCCCCGTTTCAGCCGTTGATTTTCTCCATGCTTCGTTCTCTTCTCGTTGCTCTGCTGGTTGTGGCCGCCTTCCCGGTGCGGGCGCAGCAGCCAGCACTGCCCGCCCGGCAGCCGGCGGCCCAGCCCCAGGCTAAACCCCAGACTGAAAAACCGGAAACGGTAGCCCCCGCCCCCCGCCTCACCCTGGCCGAAGCCCTACGCATCGGCCTGGAAAACAACTACGATATCCAGCTCAGCCGGCAGGATGCCCGCATTGTCGAAAACAACGTAACCCGCGGCAATGCCGGCCAACTGCCCGTCGTCAACGGCAACCTCACCCGTTCCTTCACGCTCAACAACGTGCGCCAGGAGTCGGCCTCGCGGCCTAACCCCAGCACGGCCAGCGGGGCCCAGTCTAACCGCCTGAACGCCAACGTAGCCGCTACCTGGACGATTTTCGACGGGTTCGGGATGTTCGTTGCCTACGACCGGCTGCGGGCCGTGGCCCAGAGCCAGCAGCAGCTCACCCGCGCTACGGCTGAGGAGACTGTGGCCAGCATCACCGAGGCCTACTTTACCGTGGTGCGGGAAGCGGGCAAGATCCAAAGCTTCGAGGAGGCCCTGCGCATCGGCCAGCAGCGCATCGACCTAACCCAGGCCCGCGCCGACGTGGGCGTGGGCGCCAAGGTGGAAGTGCTGACGGCCCGCGTCGACTACAACGCCGACCGCTCGGCCCTGATTCAGCAGCAGGAGGCCCTGAAAACGGCAAAAGTCAACCTCAACAACCTGCTGGGCCGCGCCCCCGCCCTCGACTTCCTGCCTGCCGATTCTATTGTGGTTAGCCGTGAGCTGAGCCGCGAAACCGTACTGGCGGCCATTCGCGAAAACAACCCCCGCCTGCAACAAGCTAAAATCAACACCCAGGTGGCCGCGTATGACCGCAAGCTGGTGCGCGCCTCCCGCTTTCCACAAGTGGGCCTCACGGGTGGCTATGGCTTCAACCGCAACGTGAACGGAGAGGCTTTTTTCGGCACCGAGCTTACTACCAACACCGGCCGCCAGCTAGGGTTCAACTACGGAGTGGTAGCCTCTGTACCCATTTTTGACGGTTTCAACCGCAACCGCCTGGCTCAGAATGCCCGCATTGCCGAGGACCAGAGCCGCCTGCAGGTGGCCCAAACCCAGCTTCAGCTGGATGCCGAAGCCGAGCAGGCCTGGGCCCAGTACCAGAACCGCCTGCAACTGCTGCAGCTGGAGGAAGAAAACATTCAGCTAGCCCGACAGAACGTGGCAATTGCCTTGGAGCGTTACCGCCTGGGGCTGCTCACGCCCCTGGCGCTGCGCGAGGCTCAGCGTAGCCAGCTCGACGCCGAAAACCGCCTGCTCGATATCCGTTTTCAGGCTAAGCAAGCCGAAATTACCCTGCGCCGCCTCAGCAGTGGCCTCGTGCAGGAGCCGTAGCCCCGGCCGGCAATCAGCCATTATGCGCTCAACCCGCCTAGAGCTGTGAGAGGCCCCCGCAGGCAGCTGCCACCTGCCCCAAACAAAAGCCTTAGCTTCACGTTTTTCCTCCCATGCAGCTGCCCCACACCCTCTCCACCCCCGACTACCAGCTCCAGTACCGCCCCGACCTTCAGCTCCTGATTCTGCGCTGGCTGCGGCCGCTGTCTCTGCCCGATATGCAGGCCTCCTGCCGCCAGCTTCTAGCCCTGGCGCTGGAATGCCAGTGTGCGCACTGGCTGCTTGATGGTCGCCGCGAAGGGCCCCTCAACCTGCCCGTGACGCAGTGGCTTACCGAAGAGTTCTTCCCCGAAGCGGTGCGGTCCCTAGCTCCGCACCCGCTCTTCCTGGCTGCTCTCAGATCCCCGGCCCGTCTTCAGCAGCTCAGCTCCGATACTACGGTGGCCCCGGCCGTGCACCGTGCCCTGGCCCCGGAGCAGCCCTACCACACAGCCGTGTTTCTGACCGAGGCAGAGGCACTCGCCTGGCTTACGGCCCAGCCCCACTAGCCCCCGTGTGTCGCGTCGGGTGACCGGGGTATAAGGAAGCAGAGGTAAGAACAGGCTTACTGCTAGCATATCCTGCCAGGGGCTGCTACTCCCGGGCCTTGGCAAAACCAAACGCTTTTGCCTTAGTTTACAGGGCGCATTCCGTTGCGGTAGCCTCCGCCGGAAAGGGCGCTACGCGCCAGCCGCGCTGTTTCTTTGTTGTCTTCTTGTATGTATTCGTCGCCCACGCTTACCATTCAGTACCGCCCCGACCTGGACATGCTCACCGTACGCTGGCTGGATTCGCTGCAGCCCGAGCAGTACCGACAGGATTACCATACCATCCTGGCCGAGGCCCTGGCACACGGCACGACGCGCTGGCTGATTGATGTACGCCGTCGCCCCCACCCCTCTCCGGAGATGGCCGCGTGGGCTGCTAATGTATGGTTAGCCGAAGTAGTAGCGGCGTTAGCCCCGCGGCGGGCCCGCCTAGCTTACCTTATTTCGCCCAGCCGCGAGCAGGCCCTGCAGGATAGCCCCGCCCTGCAAGCCAGCGTGCAGCAGGCCTCCGACCCCAGGCGGGGCTACGACGTAGCTATTTTCAACGACGAAGGCCCCGCTACCCACTGGCTGCTGGCTGCGTAAGCCAACAACTGCCCCGGGCCCTATACCCACCCGCCGCCCCGCGGCAGAGTCCATTAGCCGCGCTATTCCGGCTGCGGTGGGGTCATTCGGCCGCAGTGACGGCTGCTTTCAGGTGAGCCAAGACTTCCTGGGTTTTGCGCTGAGTACTGGCTTCGTTTTCTTCCTTCGCAGCTTGGTTGGGTGCCGCGGCCACCGCAAAGAAAGTAAGCAGATGCTGCTTTTGAGGAGTGGTCAGCCCCTCGAACTTCTTGTCATCGAGCTTGCGCAGCCACTCTCCGTAGGTTTCGTCGGCCAGGGCATACTCCCCGGCTTTGGTTTGGTGGCCCGTGTCGAAATCGGTATTGGGCAGGGCCACCACGGGGCCGGGCCCCTGCTTTTCCAGCAGTCCGCAGTACTTGCTTATCACCACCCGGAAGGAGTTGCGAAACAGCGTTTGGGCTTCAGGCGTGGGCAGTACGAAGGCAAAGGGCTTCAGCGGGCCTATCTTGGGCAGCAGCCGCACAATGCCCGAGAGCAGGCGCGCCCCCAGGCCCGGCCGCTGGTAGCTGCCGCCAAACTCCTTGCGATACTGGCGCTGGCTGAGGTGGTACACGTAGTCGCGGCGGCGGGCTTTGGGGCTGAGCTTCTTGATGTCGTCGCGCTTGCTTTGCCAGGCGGCCCGGGTGGCCAGCGGAATCAGCTCCTTCACGGCAAAGCGGTAGGAACTGATGCTCAGATCCACGTTGGCAATGACCTGGCCCAGCTTCAGGCCGTAGGTTTTCTCGAAGCCCCGCTCCAGTACCTCCTTGCTCACCTTGAACCCGATGTAGTTGTGGTAGTCGTCGGAGCGGTAGCGGCCGGCCGCTACCTGTACTACATCGAAGGCAAACTCCAGCTGGGTGTGTTGGGCAGGCGCTTCTTCGTACGTAATGACGTTGCCGAACCTGGCCTGCAGCTCCGGATAAACCGAGGGCATGGCCTTGTTGGTGCCTTCGGGGTGGCCGCTGATGTCGGCGGCGTAGTGCGCCAGGGCCCCCAGCGCAAAGGCGTACTCATTCCGGTCGTGGGCTTCTTCGAGCAGGTGCTGCACAAAGTCGCCGGAGCGTACATAGTGGGTAAGGTTGGTGAACAGCTTCGAGCCAAAGGGGTAAAAGCCCATGTCCTGAATGATGGCGCCCCCGTAGGCGTAGGCTTTGGCATCCTGCAGTTCCGCCGAAGTGCCACCGGGAAAGCGCCGCTGTAAGGTGGGCAACAGGCACCGCTGCCAGGTGGAGTCGATGTTGGCCTGGTGGGTGAGCACAGAATAGGCGGAGGCCGAAGCCGCTGACGCCAGCAGCAACAGACCAAGCAGAAAAAACCGGAGCATAGAAAAACAGGGGAAGCGTAGGCCCGCAACGTGTAAAGAGGACTTTCTGTTGTCGGGCTTACGACTGGGGTTTGCACAAAACCGCGCTGCTTATGCTACGGATGCCGGCAGGCCGGCCTATTTTTGCGCCGCCGGGCGTGGGGCTAGGCAAGTAAAAGCACTGGGAATTGCTGTTTCGCTTTAGAGGTTTTCGTTGGATTTTTTTAGGGCTACTGCTCGTGATGGGCGGGCTGCGGGCCCAGCATACGCAGGCCCAGGCCGGGGCCCCGCTGCTGCGGGAGCTTATCCTGCGCACCGATACGGTAAGCTACCAGCTGAGCCACCACGTGTTTTCGGTGAAAGGCGAGCCGCACCTGTATTTCAGCTACCGCCGCGACGACGAAACGGTCGACCTGCTGGTGTACCCCCAGCCCGACGTGCGCAAGCCCCTGCGCCTGGTGCGCTCCGCCGATTTTCAGCTGCTCGACTCTCTTACCCTGGGCCCCGATGGCGCCTCGTACCGGGCTAAGCTGCGTTTCCGCGACCTGACGGCGGCTCAGTTTCTGCGGCTCACCTTTACGGCGCCCGCCGATACGGCGGGCCGCCCGCCCCTGTCCCAAACGGTGAATCTGCTGCCCGTCACGCGCACCACGCTGGAGTTTCGCCCCTCCGATACGGAGCTATTCGTGGGCGAGGAAAAAGTGTTCGATATCGGCAGTAACAACCCTAAGAACGTGCGCACCACCGGGGAGTGGACGCGCGGCCAGGACATCGACTACCGCCTCACCCAGGAAAAGGGCCAGTTGCGCCTGCATGTGCTACCCAATACCATCGGCAGCCGCATCCTCACCGTGCGGCCCCAGACGGAAAAGCCGTTTCTCACCGACAACAACCGCCGCCTGAGCTACGCGCTGCCACCCATCCGGCAGGATTTCACGGTGAAGGCCTCGCGTTTGCGGTTTTTGAGCGTGGATAAAAAGGAAATTACCCTGGTAGAGGCCACCCGCCGCCAGGGTGTGGAGCTGATTCTGGACAATGGCCGCACGTTTGATTTGCGCCGCACCTACCGAATTGAAGATCAGGAGGAGCCCGGCGGGGAGCTGATTGCCGAGCTTTACATCCGCCAGTACCTGACCAACGACCGGGTGCTCTGCTGGCTGCGCGTGTACAACACCCACCGCCAGACCGACAGCTACCTCTACATCAAGGAAAACGACCAGGCCAAGTACGTTACCAACTTCAACATCTCCCCCAAAACCACCATTAGCGGGCTGAGCGTGCGGCACCGGGGCGGCGACTGGACCAACAATAATGCCGTGAACCCCGGCGAAACGGTGGACGTGCGCCTGGATGGGGAGTCGTTGCAGCGGGCCCGGTTTCACTTCGAGGATGTGCAGGTGGTGCCTTCCGATTCCAGCATTCGCTCCGATGCCTCGGTGGTGTACCGCGTGCAGATTCCGATTTCGAGCGACAAGAAACGCATCAACATCTTTAACGCCGGGCAGCCCACGGGATTTGCGCTGGCGGTGCGCGAGTTTCAGCGCCCCCACCCCCTCGACTTCGTTGGTATTACCTTTGGGGAAGTGCCCCGCCCCATCACGCGCTTCAACGGCCCCATTCTCTACGACCGCACCATCAGCGACGTCGTGTTCAGCTTCAACTCCGGGGGCATCGACACCGAGCAGCAGCTCTACGGCAAGCAGTACCTCACCTTCGACATCCGCACGCAGAACAGCAAGGGCGAGCTGATTGAGATGCGCACCGTCGACAACATAGTGGTGTGCCCGGATGGCTCCTCGGTGCGGGCGGCGTTTTACCAGGACAAGCAGTGCCAGGTAGGCAATCTGAGCCTCAACAACCTGCTTTCCGCCCGTAAAACCCACGATCTGGACGACTGGAGCACCATCATCATCACGGTACGCCACACCCAGAGCCAGTACCAGGAGCCCGGCTTCTCGCAGAAGCTGGAGCTGGTGCTCAAGCGCAAAATCAAGTTCGACATTGACGTGAGCTTCCCCGGCGGCCTGCTCACGCGCAAGCCCGGCGACACTGGTTTTGGCTCTTTTGGTGGCATCTCCCTGGCCATGCTGGGCCAGCTGAGCTTCTATCACCCCGAGAAAATTAACCGCCTGCGGCCCTATAAGATTGGGGCCGGGTTTGTGGCCCTCAATGCCTTCAACCTGAACAGCAGCGACACCTCCGTAGAGCGTGACCTGGGCATCGTGCTGCTGGGTTCGGTGTACCCCACCCGGCGTGAGGCTAAACTCTCCTTTCCCCTGTACCTGGGAGGCGGGTGGCTGCTTTCCCGCGGCAAGCCTTTCTTCTTGCTTGGCCCCGGCATTGGGGTGCGCCTCTGACCAAGTCTATCCTTCCTGCCTTGCCTGCGTAAAAGCCCGAAGCCTGCTCTCCTTACTGAGTGGGCTTTGTTTTGTACTTCCGCATTGCGCATGGCTACCACTGAATCCGCACCAATTTCTCCGCACGAACAGGCCTCCTCCAGCCGGCTGCCGCTGTACGTTTCCCTAGGCATTGTAGCCGCTTTGGTAGGCTGCTATTTCCTCTGGCCCGCTTTTCACGACGGTGTGCTGGAAGCCTTCCGCACGCTTACCAGCGGCGACAAGCCCCGTATTGCGGCCTGGGTAAAGCAGTTCGGGTTTTGGGGGCCGGTGCTGGTGGTGGTGGCTATGGTGGCCCAGATGTTTCTGGTCGTCATCAACAATGTGCTGCTGATTCTGGTAGCTATTCTGGCTTACGGCCCGTGGTGGGGGTCGTTGCTGGCCTGGGTGGCGGTGCTTACGGCCTCCTCCGTGGGTTACTTCCTCGGCCGGATGCTGGGCGGGGCCTTTGTAGCCAAAATCCTGGGCCGGAAAAACGAGCAGAAGGTAGAGGAACAGGTAGGGCGCTACGGCATTGGGGCCGTGTTCATCGCCCGCCTCACCCCCGTCATTTCCAACGATGCCATCAGCTTTGTGGCTGGCCTGGGCCGCCTGGGCTACCTCAAGTTTATTTCGGCTACGGCGGTAGGCATCCTGCCGCTTATTGGGCTGCTGGCATACCTGGGCGAAGACACCGGGCGGCTGAAATCGGGGTTGTTATGGGTTTCGGGTATCAGCCTGCTGCTTTTTGGCGCCTACGTGTTCTGGGACAAGCGCCGCCACCCGGCCACGGCACAAAAGCCCGCCGATGGACGCCCGAAGGACGCCGGCCCGCTGCCGCAGCATACGCCCCTGCGCAAGTAGTCAAGCTCATCTAAAAGCCAACGAGCCGGGTAGCTTCTGCTGCCCGGCTCGTTGGCTTTGTTGTGCCCGTAGAGGCTGATCAGACTATTGCTTTACCACCATGCGCGTGGCGGTGCGCTTGCCATCGGTGGCCCGCAGCACGTAGGTACCGGCGGCCAGCCCCTGCAGGCTCACCACGGCCCGCCGCCCCGGCCCCACCGCGGTGGTGCGCACGGCGCGGCCCAGCAAATCGTAGAGGGTAGCCGTGGCCGCCGCCTCAGTTTGGATGGTCAGTTCGTCGTGGGTGGGGTTAGGGTAGGCCACGAGGCCCGGCAGCATAGCGGCTTCGTCGCGGTTGGCCAGCACCCGGGAGCCCTGCGCAAACCATACGCCCCACTTGGCTTTGTCTACTAAGCCCACCGGGGTACCGCTCACATTCACCTTGGTACTAGTCAAAGGAGCAAAGGCCAGGATTTCGTTGCCTTCCGACGACATAGCCGTGAACAGGAGCTTATCGTCGAGCTTACTAAAGCAGGGCGTGCCGGCTACTCCACTTTCGGAGTAGATGGTGCTGCCCTCACCCGTTTCCAGGTTCAGAGCCATAATGGAGAAAGGCGTACTGCCCCCGTCGGCATCCAGCATATCAAAAGCCATGATGTAGGGCGAGTTTTTCGACAGCACCGGGTTGCCAATGCTCAGGCCCTCGGGCAGGTTCTGCACCAGCTTTTCAATCTGCCCCGTGCCCCAGGTTTTCTTGCTGTTGTCCCACACGTGCAGAAAGCCAATATCCCAGAAGTCAATGTCTGTCCCGGAGGCATTCGGAATCACGTTGTAGGAGTCGTAGACCAGAAACTGGCCCGAAAAGTCCCACTCCAGGGCATCGGCGTAGCGTACACCGGTGCCCTTCACTCCGCTGGAGTTAGTGGGGTTGTACAGCATGAAGCGCGCTACCTTGCTCTTCGCCAGATCGAAGACGTAGATGGACGTATCCTGGTCGGTGGTCACGGCGGCCAGCTTGGTGCCGTCCTTGGAAATGGCCACGTTGTGCCAGATCGGGTCGTTCTGCACCACCGATTCGCTGACGGTGCTGCCCAGCTGCAGGGCCCGGAGCTTGTGGTCCCCATCCACGAACACGGCTACCGTGCCTTTGTCGTTGATGCTCGGGCGCGAAAGTACTGCCGTGTTGGACAAGCGCTGGAAAGCACTGGCGTCGGTTTTCGACAGGTACAGGGTGCCCTGCACGTTGGCGTCGGTGTTGTAGAGCAGAATGAAGTCCTGGCCGGGGTTGGTGGGCTGGTCTTTGGTGGTATTAGTGGGCTGGCCATTGGTGATGCCCACCGCGTCAAACGCGGTTTTGGCCGCCGTTACTTCGGCAGAGGAGGCCCCGTACAGGTCGGTGGCGGCCTGAATAACGCCCAGGCGCAAATCCAGGAACTGGGACGAGCGGGTGAGGTAGACGTTGAGGGCGCGGTACCACACTTTCTCGGCGTGGTCGCGGCCGATGGCCGTGGCAAACTTGTAAAAGGCCCAGTTGGGAATGCCGCTGTTGATGTGCACGCCGCCATTGTCTTCGGTGCCGGTGTACAGCTCGGCCATGGTGCGCGGCTGGTAGCCGCGGCTGTTCAGGTTGCTGCCGCCGTTGTGGGGGTCCTGCAGGGAGCGAAGCGCCCCGCTCGGGAAAGCCGTTTTCAGCACCACGTCCTCTCCTATCGTCCAGTCGTCGCGGTCCATCATGGCCCCAAATACGTCGGCCATGCTTTCGTTCAGCGCCCCGCTCTGGCCTTTGTACTCCAGGTTGGCCGTGCTTTGCACCACGCCGTGCGTCATTTCGTGCCCCGCCACATCGAGGCCGCCCGAGAGGCTTTTGAAGCCGACGTTACCTTCTCCGTAGGCAATGAGCTTACCGTTCCAGAAGGCATTGTCCATCCCGGTACCATCTTCCTCGGCCAGGCGCACGATGGACAGGATGGTGCCGCCGTTGCCATCAATGGCGTTGCGGCCGTGGGTGTTGCGGTAATAGTTGTAGGCCACGCTGGCGTTGTAGTGCGCCGATACCGCCGCCTTCAGGCTCCACGCGTTGTTGTTGTTGGCTACGTGGGTGAGGTTGAGCTTGGCCGGGGCCGAGTTGTTGGCATCCAGCGTGAGCAGGGCCCCAGCCGGGTCGTCGGGCATGGCCGACTTAGCCAGGTTAAACATCGGCTGAGCCCCATCAAGCAAGTAAAAGCCGTTGCCCCACTGGTAGGTGTTGATGGTGCGCGTCACGCCGTTCAGGTCCTGGGCTTTGGCCGTACGGGGGCCATCCGCCGCGCACGACGACTCGTACTGCTCCAGCACCCGGCCCGAGCCCGCATCCACAAAGGTCTCCCACTGCTCCCGAAACGAAGGCCGGGACGTAACGTGCCAGGCCAGCACCGGCGCGGCCGCCGGAGTAGCATGGTAGACGACCAACTCCGTAGCTGGCCCCTGGTAATCCAGCAGCTTCCGGGCCGCTTCGGAAAGGCCCGTTACCCGGGTTTTGGTGTGCAATGCGGCCAGCGCGGCGCCAGCGGCACTGCTGGCCGAAAGACTGGGCGTGGTGCTCCTGAGTTGGCCAGGCGACGCAAAGTACCGCCCGCTGAGCAGCAGCGGTTGGCCCGTAGCATCAGTATGCACTACCACTTCACTGCCATATACCGGAATGCCCTGCCAGCGCTGCTGCAGGCGCACGTGCGTTTGGCCCAGCTCGTCGCGCATCTCTCCGCGCACCACAAATTCCTGTTGCGGGTTTTGCACCCTCATTTCATTGCCCAGCTCTTGTAGGAACTGTAAGCTGGCCGTGGTGGGGTTAGCAGAGGCCACGCCCTGACGCCTGGTGCCGGTGGCCTGAATGAACACCGGCAACCCCGTTTCCGGGGCCCGCGACACCTGAATAGCGCTGATGCGGCCGCCACGTCTTACCGGGCGCGGCAGCGTTTCCAGCCGGGCCGCCTGCCGTGGGCTAGTTGCGGCCAGTTGCGGCACGGCCGGCGTAATCACCACGGCCTGGGGCTTGTTCCGACTGGCAACCGTTGGGCGGGGGGCTTTAAAGGGAGTGCCCTGGCCTACCGCCGAACCGGCCAGACCGAGGGTGCTGAGCAGCGTCAGCAAGGGTACAGTGTATTTCATAGCGAGCAGAAGGAAGCAGAGTAGACTATTTACTTCTGCAAAGCTCCGTCTCTTCCCCGCATAGTACAATCACATATTAATGTGAGCCAACTACATAGCATGCTTAACCGCCGTTTTGCTACCGTGTGGACTGTAAGCTCACCAGGCTGTCATGCTTCGCTGCATTCGACATGAGGTACCTTCATCTACCTGTCCACACAGCCTCGTCCAGGTATAAAAAAGGCTCCTGCTCAGGAGCCTTTTTTATGCTGGTCGCCTATTCGCCAAGGCGGCGGCGTAGCTCCTGTACCTGGTGCTCCAGGTCCAAGGTGCGGAAGACAATCTTGGCTTCCAAGTCAGAGTAGGCCCGTTCCAGCTGCTCCTGCAGCTGCTTTTGTTCGGTTACATCGGTGTTGGTGCCCAGCCAGCGCACCAGCTTGCCCTGCTCGTTGTGCACAGGAACGGCCCGCGTCAGAAACCAGCGGTACGCCCCGTTGCGCCCCCGTAGCGGAAACGTTAGCTCCCAAGCCTTTCCCAGGTCCCAGGCCGCATCGACGGTTGCAGCCACGCGGGCCAGGTGGTCGGGGTGGTGTACTTTCTTCCAGCCCTGGCCCTGCATTTCCGCCAGGGTTGTGCCCGTGTAGTCGTACCACTGCTGGTTATACCAATAGATGTAGCCATCGGGCTTGGCCATCCAGGCCAGCTGGGCCATATTATCAGCCAGGGAGGCAAACTCCTCGTCCCGCTCGCGCAGGGCGCGCTGGATCTGGCGCTGCTCGGTCACGTCCTGCATAGCGCCAATCATGCGGATGGGGCGGCCATCTTCTCCGTGCGACACGTAGCCCCGGTCGTGCACGTAGGCGTAGGACCCATCAGCCCGGCGGTAACGATACTCATCCTGCCACATCGTGTGGCCATTGTCAATTACCCGATGAATGCCATCTACCACGCGGGAGGCATCGGCGGGGTGGATGTGCTCGTACCACCATTGGGAAGTTGCTTCTACCTCAGCCCGGGTGTAGCCGTAGAGCCGGAAAATGGCGTCGTTCCAACTTACTGAGTTGGTTTGCAGGTTCCAGTCCCAGATAGCATCGTTGGTAGCCAGCGAGGCCATGTGGTAGCGCTCCTCGCTGGAGCGTAGTTGAGCTTCGGCCAGCTTTTGATCGTGAATGTCGGTGCACGTGCCAAACCAGCGGGTAATTTCACCCTGCTCGTCCCGAATAGGCTTGGCCAAGCCCAAAAACCAGCGGTAGGCCCCATCAACGCCTTTGAAACGGTACTCTATTTCGTAGTCTTCGCCCGTTTGCAGGCTACGGCCCCACACCTGCTGCGCCCGGGCACGGTCATCGGGGTGGAGCAGGTTGTTCCACATTTCGGTGCCCTGGCTCTGGGCCAAGGTGTAGCCCGTATAATCGGTCCAGCGCTGGTTGAAGAAGGTGTGGTAGCCGGCAGGGTCTGTCAGCCACACCATCTGCGGGATGTACTCAATAACAGCCTGGTAATCCTGGGCCTGCTGGTAGCGCTGCGTCACGTCCATGACGGTACCCACAAAGCGGACCGCGCGGGTACGCGCTTCGTCGAAAACGGCTTGCCCGGTGGCCCGCACCCGGCGCAGCTTACCATCTTGCAAGCCAATGGTGCGGTACTCAATGTCGTATTCGCCCGTGCCGGTAGGTTGCAGGGCTTGCTGCACCACGGCATCGGTCTTGGCGCGGTCATCGGGGTGCAACCCGGCCAGAAACACGCTGTAGTCAATCAGCGCGTCGGCGGGCAGTCCAAACAGCTCCTTGCACCGGTCCGACCACCGCAAGGAGCCCGAAAGGGGGTTGAAATCCCAGGTGCCTATTCCTGCCGCTTCGATGGCCGCGTGCAGGTTGTCATAAGGAGAAGAATCCGGTAAGTCAGACATGGTACGAAAGCAGAAAGCAGGGCGGGCTTAGGGCTGAGTGAGCTGCACTTCCATGCCCGAGAGGAAGTATAGGTTGAGCTGGCTGTACAAACCATCAGCTGAGCGGCGCAGGCGCGTAATCAGGGCCCGGGTGGTTTCCTGCTGCAGCTGTATCTCCAGGTAGGGTCGTTTCAGCAGCTCGTCGCGCTCTACCGACCACGACCCGGCTTGCTCGTCGTGCGTGGCTTCCAGCTTTAGCTCTCCGGGCAGCAGGTGCAGGCGGGTAACCTGGGCCAACGTACTCGTGGGGTCCGTACGGTTCAGTACCCGATCTGCTACCCGCCAGGCGCCCGCAAGATATTCCTCCGGCAGCTGTTGCAGGTTGACATCAAATAGCAGCTCAGTCATAGACGGTGGAGGTAGCGAACTGTACGGTTGCGCTTACGAAAGTACAGCCTTTTTCTTAAGCTCAACAGTAACGTAAGCCATTTCTTAGCGAAGAAACCAACCGCCGCCGGATTAAAAAGATTCGATGCGGAGTGCTTAAAAGCCCAACCACCAAACCTGTGCGCCTGCAGGAACCAGGACTTGCCTAGCTCCAGGTAAACGGGGCGGCGCAGGCGCTGTCGTTGTTTCCCGGCGAGTTCACCTGGCTTCCCACGGTGTATTGCTTCATGTCCAGCGCATGGTAGGGCCGCAGCAGCTGGGTTTTGGCCGCCCCGCCGTCATCCAGCCACTGCAGCTCGGCTTCCCGGCCCGGCAGAATCACCGGCATCCGGTCATGGATTCCGGCCATCAGCTCGTTGGGCTCCGTGGTGATGATGGTGAATGTGGGGTGTACCTCGCCCGTCTCCCGGTTTACCCACTCATCCCAAAGTCCGGCCAGAGCAAAGGGCTGCTCCGTGCGCAGCAGAATGCGGTGAGGAATTTTGGGGCCTTTGCTACCCGCGGCTGGTCGCTCCCACTCGTAGAAACTATCAGCCAGCACCAGGCAACGCCGCCGCTGCAGCAGCTGGCGGAACGACGGCTTTTCCGTCAGGGTCTCGGCGCGGGCATTTATGGGCCGGTTGGCTTTCTGCGCATCTTTCACCCAGGCCGGCAACAAGCCCCACTGAAAGAGCTGCACTTTGCCGGGCTCGGCGTTGGTGATAATGGGCAGGCGCTGGGAAGGCGCCGCGTTGAACGTTGGGGCCGCATCGGCCGGCATAGTGGCTTCGAAGCGTGCCTCAACTACAGGAGCAGGAGCAGTGAATGTGTAGCGGCCGCACATAAGCAGGAAGGGTCAGGTGAAGAAAGGTGGTGGTTACTACTGGGTGCCTCTGGTAGTACGCAGCAGTTCCGGTGCTGTTTGGTCGAGCTACCTTCGGCTAGCCCCAACGAGGCATCTGACATGAGGCCTCCCCCTCCCCTTGCTAGACAGAGCAGCAACGCTAAAACGCCCTAAACGCCTGGGGCAGCTCTTGCTTTTTTTCTTTTCCTGCCTAGTGGATTGCCTTCGGAAAAGATCAAAAAGAAACCCCCTTGCCGTTGCCGGAAGGGGGCTGCTCGTAAAATACTCAGCTGCAGAGAAGGAGGGATTCGAACCCCCGGAGGTTTAACCCTCAACGGTTTTCAAGACCGCCGCAATCGACCACTCTGCCACTTCTCTGAGTAGCCCGCGCAAGTACACTAGAAAAAGACTTTTCCGCGGAAAAAAGCCCTTAGCAGAGAGGGGGGGATTCGAACCCCCGATACCCTTGCAGGTATAACGGATTTCGAATCCGTCGCATTCGACCACTCTGCCACCTCTCTAAGGCCCAAATGGAGTGGTTTGGGACGACAAAAGTAGCTGCCCCCAGCCCTTAGCGCAAGCGCGCCACGCATTTTTTTTCGCTCAGGCTGACGTGGGCGGGCCTACTGACTCAGTGCGAACTACATAGCGTTTCAGCCGCCCGGTTACGGCATCGATGCTCACATTCACTTCAAATCCCACAATCAAAGTCATGCACACGAAATCCAGCCAGACCATGAACCCCACCAGCGCCCCAATGGAGCCGTAGAAATGGTTGTAGGAGTCGAAAATCTTGATGTAGAGAATAAACAGAAAGGACACCAGAAAGATAAGCAGCGTAGCCACCACCGCCCCCGCCGACAGAAAGGGCCACCGGTCCTGCACGGCCGGCACGTAGTAGTAAATCAGGCAGGTAGTGAACAGAAACAACCCCACCACTGAGCCGTAGCGCAGCAAGGTCGTCAGCAGGGCCGTCAGGCGTTCGGGCACGATTTCGTAGAATACCAGGGTATCAATGATATACGTACCGAAGAAGATACCCGCAATGGCCACAATCAGCACCATGGCCAACACTACGGTGAGTAGGGTAGCAATGACGCGCTTGCGCAGGTAGGTGCGGCGCTTGAAGGTGTGGTACTTCTTGTCGAAGGCATCGAGCAGGGCCATGATGCCGTTGGAGCTGAGCACCAGCGCCGTGCCGAAACCAAAGGACAGCAACCCCCCGTGCGGAATGTTGACGATGTCCTCGATGGTATCGGCAATGACTACGTACATGCCCTGCGGAATGAGGTCGGAGAGAAACTGCAGGATGTCCAGGTTCAGGTTCGGAACCGGGATGTACGGAATCAGGGTAAAGAGAAAGATGATGGTGGGGAAGATGGCAATGGTAAAGTTGAAGGCCATGTAGGACGCGCGCTTGGTTACGCTGTCCAGCTTCAATTCCTGAATCATGTGGTCGACCACGTCGTACACCGAGGCCTGGCCGCGGTTGAAGCGCAGCCGCTTCAGCCACACCATCAGGCGGCGGTAGGGGCGGTTCCGGCGTACATCGGACACCCTATAGCGACGAGGTAAGCGCATCAACATCTGGTAGCGGCGAAGGAAATGGCGGAGCGGTTATTCCCCGCTTTTCTTGGGAAAAGCCGCCGGGGCAGGCGCCTCGGAGGGCTTGGCCGGGGGCGTAAGCGGGCTGGTAAGCTCGTCTTCCTGAAAGTAGGGCACCAGCTTGGCCTGAATATCGGCGGGCATGGGCACGGGGCGGCCGGTGGCAGCATTTACAAAGACCATTAGCGTGTGGCCCTCGGTGAGCAGTTCCTGCGCCTCGTTGTAGATTTCGTACTCGAACAGCACCCGGGAACCCTCCGCGGGCTGCTTCAGGAGCAGGCGCACCGTGAGCAAGTCATCGTACCGGGCGGGGCGGCGGAAGCGGGTGCGCAGCTCCCCTACCGGCATGCCTACGCCATCGGCTTCCATATCCTTGTAGCGGATGCCCAGCTGCCGGAAAGCTTCGGTGCGGGCCACTTCAAAGTACGCGGCGTAGTTGCCGTGGTACACGTAGCCCATCTGGTCTGTTTCGGCGTAGCGCACGCGGATCTGGGTGTCGTGACTGTACATGCTGTTAATGTGCTAATGTGGTTTGAATGTGCCTCGCTTCGCTAATGTGCTGATGTGGGAAATAGGCTTTCGTTGCACGGCATATTAGCACATCAGCACATTCAAACCACATTAGCACATTATCAAACATTACTTCATAATTCCATTGCGGCTCAAAGCAGCTTGGTAGCGGCGGGCGTTTACGAGGTGTTCCTGCTCATTACGGGCAAAGGCATGGTAACCGCTGAAATCCTCCTTGGCGCAGAAGTACAGGTACTGGTGGCTTTCGGGGTTCAGTACGGCGTCGATGCTGGCAATGCTGGGCAGGTTGATGGGGCCGGGCGGCAGGCCCGCGTACTTGTACGTGTTGTAGGGCGAGTCTTTCTGCAGGTGCACGTTCAGCACGCGCCGGATGCTAAAATCCTGGTTGGCGTACACCACGGTGGGGTCGGCCTGCAGCTTCATGCCGCGCTTGAGGCGGTTGAGGTACACCCCGGCTACGCGGGGCCGCTCGTCGGCGTGCTGCTGCTGCTCGGCTTCTACAATGCTGGCCAGGGTACTTACCTCAGCCCGGCTGAGACCCAGCTTCTTGCGCTTGGCGTCGCGGGCGGGCGTCCAGAACTTGTCGTACTCCTTTTTCATGCGCTGCATGAGGTTGTCGGGCGTCGAGTTCCAGTACAGCTCGTAGGTGTTCGGGATAAACATCGTGAGGATGCTCGTGGTGTCGAAGCCCAGGGCCTTGGTGTAGGTCGGCGAGCTAAGCAGGGAGTCAAACTGGCCGGGGCGCGAGTCGATGGCCGTGCTAAGCTTACGCGCCAAATCTTCCCGCAGGCGAATGTTCTGGAAAGTTAGCTTCAGCGGGGACTGGCGCCCGGTGCGCAGGTCGTTGATGAGCTGGCGGTTGGTGGCCCCATCTTTCAGCTCGTAGCGGCCCGGCTTCACTAGCTTGTCGTACTTCATCAGCCGCGCCACAAAGTGCAGGCTCAGCTTGTCAACGATGACGCCGGTGGCCTCAATGGAGTCGAGTACGGCCTTGGCTGTCTGGCCCCGGCGCACGAGCACGTAGGTAGGCTTCCCCTTGGTTTCCACGTTGGGCGTGAAGAACACCTGATAGAAATAGTACGAGAAAGTAATGAGTAGAATACCGAGCACGCCCACGGTATAAGCGAAGCGGTTTCGACGGCGCAGGGCCTGGGCTTTGTAGTCGATGCGGGGTTTGGCCATGAGTGGCAGCGCGGAAAAATGAAGTAATCCAAAGACAATGCTACTTCCAGTTGCGTAACCGGGCGAAGCGGGTAACTTTAAGGCCCGAAATTACAGCTTCTTCTTTCATCAACTTTTTCTTTGTTTATGTTGCACCCTTACTCCCTTGGCATGGTTGCGCGGCGTTTCGCCCTCGGCATGCTTGGTCTCACATTTGCCTTTTCCGCCCAGGCGCAACTGGCCACTTATTCCTTTGGCACTACCACCCCCTCTGTGGGGAATGAGGCTACTTATCCGGCAGACGCCCAGCCTGCCAATGCAACGTTTTCCCCCATATCGCGGGGCTCGGGCGTGACGCCTTCGCTCGGTGGCGGCGCTTTTGCTTCAACGGGCTGGACAACAGCAGCTACTCCCGACGTCAACGATTACTATACCTTTTCGGTGACTCCGGCCAGCGGCGCTACGCTTAACCTTACGAGCGTTACGTTGGACGAACGCCGCTCGGGCACCGGTATCACGGAGTGGGTAATGCGTTCCAGCCTCGACAACTTCGCCAGTGACTTGGTAAAAGTGACCGTGCCAGACGATTCTGACACGCGCGTGGGTAAGAAGATTGATCTGCCAGCCGCCTTCACCGGCCTCACCTCCGCCGTTGAGTTCCGCTTTTATGGCTACAAAGCCGAAGCCGAAGGTGGCTCTTGGCGCCTCGACAACATCAAAGTAGACGGCTCCGTCACTACCGGCACCACTACTGCCCCTACTATTTCCTTCGCCTCTTCGGGTGCTACCGTGGATGAGTCGGCGGGCGTGGTGCGCGTGCCAGTGAAGCTGAGCGCCGCCAGCACCCAGGAAATCAAGGTTGATGTGGTGGTGGCTACGCCCGCCGGCTCGGCCACGGCTACCGACGACTACACCTACACCAAGCAGACGGTGACCTTCCCGGCTAACTCCACCGCCGAGCAGACGGTAGACGTAACCATCGTGAACGATAACGCGGAGGAAGCCCTGGAGACGATTATGTTCTCCCTGGAAAACGCCCTGCCCGCTGCCGCCGCTACCGTAAGCCCCGACCACTACACGCTTTCCATTGCCGCCAACGACGCGGTGGTAGCCTTGCCCGTGCTCACGCTGGATAAGAGCAGCGTGGATGCGGAAGAAGGCCAAGACGTAAGCATCCAAGTGCAGCTCTCCGCGGTGCCTACCACCGCCGTTACGGTGAAAGTTATGGCCTCCACTACGGGTGGCTCTGCTTCCAGCAGCGACTACACCTTTGAGGACAAGACGCTGACCTTTGCCGCCGGCGACAACACCGCGCAGACGGTGACCCTCAAGATTGTGGACGACGCCGCGCAGGAAGCTTCCGAAACCCTGCAGATCATGCTCATGGACGCCACCGGCGCTACGCTGGGCACGCCGGCTACGCTGGAAGTTAAGATTCTGGCCAACGACGTTCCTGCTGCCCTTGACGTTACCCCCATTGCCACGCTTACGCAGAACGACGCTAATGGCGTGCCGCTAAAGGCCACGCAGCGGGTAAAAGCAACCGGTGTTGTGTATGGACCTAACCTGCGCACGGCCGGTGGCTACCAGTTTGCCCTCATCGACGCAACGGGCGGCATCGGCATCTTCTCCTCGGCCAACCTGGGTGACCTGGTGCTGGCTCAAGGCGACTCCGTTGACGTAACCGGTACCCTGGCTCAGTTTAACGGCCTGACCCAGATTACGGCTACAGAAATCACCCGATTCCGCCAAAACGCTGCTTTGGTAACGCCACGCGTAGTAACCGCCGTGGGCGAAGGCGAAGAATCGGAGTTGATTACCGTGAATGGCCTGACGCTGGTAGATCCTTTGAAATGGCCTACTGAAGCCACCACCGGCGCAGCCACGAACGTAGAGGCTAAAGATGCCGCCGGCACCATCTTCCAGCTGCGCATCACCAAAGTAAGCGGGTTGTACGCCATGTCGGCGCCTGCAGGCACGTTTGCTGTAACCGGCCTGGGTGGTCAGTTCGACAGCAACTCGCCCTTCGATACGGGTTACCAGATCTTCCCCCGCAGCATGGCCGATATCGTGCTGACTCCCACGGCTAACCGCGAGCCAGCCTTCGGCCGCACGGTGCAGCTCTACCCCAACCCCGCTGCCGGTCAGCTGAACCTGAAGTTGGGTGCTGCCGGCCGCGGTGCTACGGTAGAAGTGCTGAGCCTGCTGGGCCAGCGCATCAGCCGCACTACTGCTACCTCGGACGTTGCCCTGCTGAACGTAGCTTCGCTGCAGCGTGGTACTTACCTGGTGCGCATTACCACCAAAGATGGTTCGGTAACGCGCCGTTTTGTGAAGCAGTAACCGTAGCAGGTTAGTTTTGCGTAAGAAAAGCCCTGGCTTCGGCCGGGGCTTTTTTTTGCGGGGCTACCCGCATCCGGAAAAGCGCTGGGCTGGGTAGCAGTTTTGTTGCCCGCCTAGTACCTTGTCCCGGCCTATCTGAGTGGGGCAGGAAACGGTTCTGCGTGGTCCCCCTTTTCAACAACTTCTTTCTATGGCTGCTACCCTACTCCGTATTCACCCCGACAACCCGCCGCAGAATCGTATCCAGCAAGCCGTGGAGGTACTGCGTAGTGGTGGCGTCATCATCTACCCCACCGATACCATTTACGGGCTGGGGTGCGATATTCATAATGCTCGGGCCGTGGAGAAGCTTTGCCGGATTAAAGGCATAAAGCCGGATAAAGCCAACCTGTCGTTTATTTGCTCCGATCTGTCGCACATCACCGACTATGCCAACGGCATTACTACCCCGGTGTATAAAGTGCTGAAGAAAGCCTTGCCCGGGCCGTTCACGTTTATTTTTGAGGCTAGCACCAAAGCCCCCAAGTACGGCGGGGTAAAGCGCAAAACTGTGGGTATCCGCGTGCCCGACCACAACATCTGCCTGGCCCTGGTGCGGGAGCTTGGCAACCCCATCGTCAGCACCTCCGTGCACGACGACGACGAGATTCTGGAGTACAGCACCGATCCGGACCTGATTTTCGAGAAATACCGCCCCCTGGTAGACCTGGTCATCGACGGCGGATTCGGGCACAATGTGGCTAGTACCGTTATCGATTGTACCGACGAAGACTTCAACATCATCCGCCAGGGCGCCGGCGACATCGAGCAGTACCTATAGGTGCCAAGCCCCTAAAAGTGGAAAGGCCACCCCTGCGTTTGCAGGCGTGGCCTTTCCACTTTTAAAGCGGTTCGCTTATCAGTGTACCCTTTCGGTTGCCTCTCGCTTGTGCTTCCAGCGCCGATGAGACCAAAGGTAATCGGCCGGGGCGGCCTGAATGTCGCGTTCCAGGGCCCGGGCAAAGGCCTCCGTAATCTGGTGCTGGTTGGGGTCCAAGGCGGACTGGCCGTCAAACAGCTCTTCCAGCACGATACGATAATAGCCCCGTCGCACCCGCTGAATGCTGACGTATACGACGGGCAGCTGAAAGTGCGAGGCCAGCCGGTCGGCCCCAGTGTAGAAAGCCGTGTCTTGGTGCAACAGGTGCGTCCAATAGCGGTTGGTGGGGTTACTGGGGCTCTGGTCGGAAAGCATGCTGAGCACTTTCTGGCGGTTGCGGGTGGCAGCCATGTAGCGGATGGTTTCGCGCATGGTTACCAACTCAGCTCCGGTGCGGGTGCGCAGCTTGTACATGAATTCGTCGAAGAAGCCATTGTTCAGCGGCTGATAGACGCCCACGGCCGGCACATCCAGCTGCAGCTGCCCCGAGGTAAGAATCCATTCCCAGTTGCCCGCATGAGAGCCTAACGCCAGCACCGAGCGGCCCGCTTCTACATGGTCGATCAGCACGTGCTTGTTGGGGTACTCCACGCGCCGCTTCAGCTGCGCCGGAGTGGCCTGGCGCAACCACAAAATTTCTACCATCAGCTGCGCAAAGTGCCGGTAAAAGCGCCGGGCCAGCTGCCGGTGCTCGGCCGCCGATTTCTCCGGAAACGAGTTGCGCAAATTTTTAAGCACCACCCGCTGCCGGTAGCGCAGCACGTAGGCCATCAGGAAATATAGCACTTCGGCCAGCCCGTAGAGCACAAACAACGGCAGGGCAGCCAAACCTCGCAATCCCCAATCGAGCGGCCGGAAGTACCAGGGATAGGGAGAGGAGGCAGTAGAGGAACTCATAAGCGAATAGCGGCGGCCGCCGGAGCGTACGTATCGGGCTGCCGGAGCACCCGGGTGGTTTTGCTGGCCAGCAGCTTGTTTTTGGCGCCGCGAACTTCCACAATTAAATCGTATTCCCCAGCGGGCACCTTGGCAATATCCATGTCTACCAGAATGAGGTGGGGGGCATTGCCCAGCGCTTTGGCCATGCCGGCGCCTGTAGCGGCATCTTTGGTAGCGCCTACCAGCCGCAGCCGGTACTTAGTGGCCAGCGTTTGCTCGGCGGGGGCATTGTACAGCTCAGCGTAGGCAAACAGCCGGTCGGCCCCGCGGCCGTAGAGGCCGCCCGGCGTGCGGATCAGCAGGTATCCCCCCCGGGTAAAGTTCGACTCATCGGAGGAGCGGCTAGGCGCTTTGGCCAGCACTACCACGTCGCTGAGGCGCAGGCCGGCCTGGTCGAACTGCAACGCCACCGGAACCTCCAGAATACGGTTGCCGCCGGCCTTGAACTGGTCGCGCACCTGCCCGCGCACCGTGTACGTACCATCGGGCAGGATCACACGCTTCTGAAAGCTCATCGGGTTTTTGATAGCCTGCGCGGTATCCCGCAGCACGGGCGGCTTGAGCTTTATTGTTTCGCTATACACGATCTGACCATCGGCCTTCAGTACTTCCAGCGTAAGCACCGCCGAGGCCTGGAAGGCCTTTACTGCCCGGCGCTGGTACGTGAGGGAATTGCCGTCTACGGTGGCGTAGACCTCCAGCACGCCACCTTTGCGGCTGGTGTCAGTGTTCCGAAAAGCGGCTACGTCCAGCAGTAACCGGGGGGGCGCCGCCTGCGCAACGGCTGACAGCAGCAAACTCAGAATACCAAGCAGGTAGAATTTCATGTCAGGATGTCAGAAATAAAGAAAGGTGTTGGGAACGAAGTACTGCGGCTAACGCCCGTACTTTGGCGCGGGTTCCCCTTGCATGGGCCCGTATTCGTCGCCTGCTAAGCCAGCATCATGCCTGTTTTGTTTGAGCTCCAATATAATCCTCCTACCACGTTTTTTGCTGAACTTTTGGGAAAAGATGCGCTGTGGCTGGAGCAGCATGAGCATTATCATAAGCAAACCTACCGTAACCGCTGCCTGATCCTGACGGCCCAGGGTGTTCAGCCCCTTACCGTACCCGTTGTAGACGGCAACCGCAGCGAGAAAGTACTAATCAGGAACCTGGAAATCGACTACCGCCAGAACTGGGTGTACCGGCACTGGCGCACCCTGCAAACGGCCTACGGGGGCAGCCCCTATTTTGCGTACTACGCCGACTATCTGCACGATATTTACGTACAGAAATTTCCCCTACTTTTTGACCTGAATCTGACGCTGCTGCAGTTCTATCTGCGCTGCCTGCGGCTCCGGCTTCCGGTTGAATTCACCACTGACTACCACCCTACCTATGCTTCCACTGCCGTGCACGACCGGCGCGACTGGCTGACGCCTAAATCACCTACCAACCCAGAACCTGACAGGACGTCGGTGCGGCCTTACGCGCATACGTTTGGCGCATCATTTGTACCTGGGCTGAGCATCCTGGACCTGCTGTTTATGCAGGGACCAGCCGCCGGCAGCTTTCTCGCGTAGGGCTTTTGCCGTCTCTCTCCTCCTTCTTCAGAACCCTGGCCCGTATTCCTCTGTTATCAGATACCAGCGGCCCATCCCGTTTTTTCGTAAGCAGCTACGAAGACTTGCGGGTTTCCCTTTTTCTTCACTACTTATCTGCATGGAAGCTAAATTCTCAAATCGAGTCAAGGAGGTCATATCCTTGAGCCGGGAAGAAGCCATCCGGCTCGGGCATGATTATATTGGCACCGAACACCTATTGCTAGGCATGATTCGCGAGGGCGAAGGCACGGCCATTGGCTTGCTCAAGAAATTGGGCATTTCCGTGGATGAGCTCAAGTACGCGCTGGAACAAGCCACCCGCAACACGGCTACGCAGGGCACTAGCATAACCGGCTCTATTCCGCTCACGAAGCAGACGGAAAAGGTGCTCAAAATCACTTACCTGGAAGCTAAAATCTTCAAGAGCGAAATCATCGGCACGGAGCACTTGCTGCTTTCCATCCTGCGCGATGAGGACAATATCTCTTCCCAGATTCTGGCCAAGTTCAACGTTAACTACGAAGCAGTGCGCGATTCCCTCGATTACCGCGGCAATGCCGCTGGTCCCTCGGCCGGTCCTTCCGACACCGACGACGACGACAACGACAAACTCTTTGGCTCGGCTTCCAAGTCCGGCAGCAGTTCGGCGGCTAAAAAGCCCGGCGAAAAGTCCCGCACCCCGGTGCTCGACAACTTTGGCCGCGACCTGACCAAGCTGGCCGAAGACGATAAGCTCGACCCCATCGTGGGTCGCGAAAAGGAAATTGAGCGGGTAGCCCAGATCCTGAGCCGCCGCAAAAAAAACAACCCCATTCTCATTGGGGAGCCGGGCGTCGGTAAAACGGCCATTGCCGAGGGCCTTGCCCTGCGTATCATCCAGAAAAAAGTGTCGCGCGTGCTTTTCAACAAGCGCGTCGTTACGCTCGATCTGGCCTCGCTGGTAGCTGGCACCAAATACCGCGGCCAGTTTGAGGAGCGCATGAAGGCCGTGATGAACGAGCTGGAAAAGTCGCCCGACGTGATTCTGTTCATCGACGAGCTGCACACCATTGTAGGCGCTGGCGGTGCTTCCGGCTCGCTCGACGCTTCTAACATGTTCAAGCCAGCCTTGGCCCGCGGCGAAATTCAATGCATCGGGGCTACTACGCTGGACGAATACCGGCAGTATATCGAGAAAGACGGCGCCCTGGCCCGTCGTTTCCAGATGGTGATGGTGGACCCCACCACGCCCGAGGAAACCATCGAAATCCTGCACAACATCAAAGACAAGTACCAGGACCACCACCACGTGGTGTACACCGACAAGGCCATTGAGGCCTGCGTGAAGCTGTCGGACCGCTACATGTCGGACCGTTTCCTGCCTGATAAGGCCATCGACATTCTCGACGAGGCCGGTGCCCGCGTGCACATCAATAACATCGTGGTGCCCGAGGATATTCTCAAGCTCGAAGAGCAGATTGAGAACATCAAAGTGGAGAAAAACCGCGTGGTGAAGTCGCAGAAATACGAGGAAGCCGCCAAGCTACGCGACACGGAGAAGAAGCTGATTGATCAGCTCGACCAAGCCAAGAAGGACTGGGAAGAGGAGACCAAGAAGAAGCGCTACACCGTGAAGGAGGAAAACGTGGCTGAGGTTATTGCCATGATGACTGGCATTCCCGTGAGCCGCGTGGCCCAGAACGAAAGCTCCAAGCTCCTGAAAATGGGCGAAGAGCTCCAGGGCAAGGTAATCGGGCAGGACAAGGCCATCAAGCAGTTGGTGAAAGCCATTCAGCGCACCCGCGTGGGTCTGAAAGACCCCAAAAAGCCCATCGGCTCATTCGTGTTCCTAGGCCCGACGGGTGTAGGTAAAACCGAGCTGGCGAAGGTGCTGGCCACTTACCTCTTCGATAAGGAAGATTCGCTGGTGCGGATTGACATGTCGGAGTACATGGAGAAATTCAGCGTATCGCGCCTGGTGGGCGCACCTCCCGGCTACGTGGGCTACGAAGAAGGCGGTCAGCTGACGGAGAAAATCCGCCGCAAGCCGTACTCGGTGATTCTGCTCGACGAAATTGAGAAGGCACACCCCGATGTGTACAACCTGCTGCTGCAGGTGCTTGACGACGGTATCCTGACCGACGGCCTCGGCCGTAAAGTGGACTTCCGCAACACCATCATCATCATGACCTCCAACATTGGGGCGCGTGATCTAGCGGACTTCGGCGCAGGCATCGGCTTTGGCACCAAGGCGCGGCAGGAAAACATGGACGAGCTGACGAAGGGCACCATCACCAACGCCCTGCGCAAAACCTTCTCGCCTGAGTTCCTGAACCGTTTGGACGATGTTATCGTCTTCAACTCCCTGGAAAAGTCGGATATCCACCGGATTATCGACATCAGCCTGAGCAAGCTCCTCTCGCGGGTGCAGACGCTGGGCTACCGCGTAGAGCTGACCGAAGCCGCCAAGGACTTCGTGGCCGAAAAGGGCTTCGACCCCAAATACGGCGCACGTCCGCTCAATCGGGCCATCCAGAAGTACATCGAAGACCCGATTGCCGAGGAAATCCTGAAGGCTCAGGTGGTGCAAGGCGACGTCATCACGGCCGACTATGAAGCTGGGAAAGACGAGCTGAAGTTCTCGGTGAGCAAGAGCGACGAAGCACCCAATCTCGCCAGCGACGAGCGGCCCGCCGAAAAGCCCGAAACGGGTGACGACGCGGACGCGAAGAAGTAAGCGTACCAGATTTTAGTGCAAACGGCCGGTTTCCGCGAGGGAGCCGGCCGTTTTTGCTTTTTATACTCGCCCAAATTACGATGCAGCTTTTTTTGCTCAGTACGTTACCTTTGGCGTCCTTACCCATGTAGCTACCGACTTCCCCACCCCATGTCCGATCCGCACGCTGAAGCCCAACTAAGCAAAACCGAAATTCTTGCCCGCAAAAACCAGGAAGCCCTGCTAGGCGGCGGCCAAGCCCGCATTGATGCCCAGCACCAGAAAGGCAAACTTACCGCCCGGGAACGGGTGGATTTGCTGCTGGATGAGGGCTCCTTTGAGGAAATCGGCAAGTTTGTGATGCACCGCTCCAAGGACTTCGGACTCGACAAGGAGTACTACCTCGGTGACGGGGTGGTGACGGGCTACGGCACGGTAAATGGCCGCTTGGTGTACGTTTTCTCCCAGGATTTCACGGTGTTCGGCGGCTCGCTGAGCGAAACGCATGCCGAGAAAATCGTAAAAATCATGGACCTGGCCATGAAGAACGGTGCCCCGGTTATCGGCCTCAATGACTCCGGCGGAGCCCGGATTCAGGAAGGCGTGGTGAGTCTGGGTGGTTACGCCGACATCTTCTACAAGAATACCCTGGCCTCGGGCGTAGTGCCCCAGCTTTCGGCTATTATGGGGCCCTGCGCAGGCGGTGCGGTATACTCCCCCGCCATCACGGACTTCATCCTGATGGTGGAAAACACGAGCTATATGTTCGTGACGGGCCCCAACGTGGTGAAAACCGTAACCCACGAAAACGTAACGAGCGAAGAACTGGGTGGTGCCAGCACGCACTCGGCTAAGAGCGGCGTTACGCACTTCACGGCACCGAACGAGGTAGCCATCATTCAGCAGCTCAAGCAGCTCTTGAGCTACATGCCCCAAAACTGCGAGGAAACTGCCCCGGCCCTGCCCTACTCGGCGGCCGACGAAACCCGCGCGGTGCTCGACACCATTATTCCCGAAAACCCCAACCAGCCCTACGACATTCGGGAGGTGATTGAAGGCATTATTGATGCCGACACTTTTATGGAGGTGCACCAGAACTTTGCTGAGAACATTGTGGTGGGGTTTGCGCGCCTCGGCGGCCGGAGCATTGGTATTGTGGGCAACCAGCCCGCCGTGCTGGCCGGGGTACTCGACATCAACGCCAGCACGAAGGCGGCGCGGTTCGTACGCTTCTGCGACTCGTTCAACATTCCGCTGCTGGTGCTGGAAGACGTGCCCGGCTTCCTGCCCGGCACCGACCAGGAGTGGCGCGGCATCATCACCAACGGGGCCAAGCTGCTGTACGCCTTCTGCGAAGCCACCGTGCCGCGCATCACCGTTATCACCCGCAAAGCTTACGGTGGCGCTTATGATGTGATGAACTCGAAGCACATCGGGGCGGATATGAACTACGCCTGGCCCACGGCCGAAATTGCGGTGATGGGCGCCAAAGGCGCGGCCGAAATCATCTTCAAGCGCGAAATTGCCGCCGCCGAAAACCCCGAAGCCAAGCTCCAGGAAAAGGTAGACGAGTACCAGCAGAAGTTTGCCACGCCCTACCGCGCCGCCCACCGGGGCTTCGTGGACGAAGTAATTCTACCCTCACAGACCCGCCAGAAGCTGATTCGGGCCTTCAAGATGCTGGAAAACAAAGTGGATACCCTGCCCCGCAAGAAACACGGCAACATTCCGCTGTAGCCCCCAAGGTATGCTAATTACGTTTAGGCCTTCTCGTCTACAGGATGCTGCAGCCATCAAAAGCCTGTACCAGCAGGTATCGGGAGAAAGTGGGGGTCTGGCCCGGCAGCCGGAGGAAATAACGGATGAGTATGTGCTAAACTTTCTTACGCGCAGCCTGCAGCGCGGGGTGGCGCTGGTGGCCGAGCAAAACGGCCAGCTGGTGGCGGAAATTCACACCTACTCGCCTGGCCTGCAGATCTTCGCGCACGTATTTGGCGACCTCACCGTTGCCGTAGCGCCTGCTGCCCAGGGCCAGGGCGTGGGCCGAAAGTTATTTACCGCCCTGCTGACGGCAGTGCAGACCCAATTTCCGGGTGTCCAGCGCGTTGAGTTGTTAGTGCGGGAAAGCAACACCCGGGCTATTGCCCTATATGAGCAGTTGGGTTTCCACCAGGAAGGCCGGTTTCTCGGCCGGGTAGCTACTACCCAAGGCGTTGAGGCCGATATTCCAATGGCTTGGTATGCTCCCTCCACATCCACCGCGCCCTCAGAATCGTAGCTGATTCATTTTATAGTGCCTTTACCTTTTCTTCTTATGCGTCCAGAAAGCTTCGAGTTTCTCCAGAAATACCTCAACAACCCCTCGCCTACCGGCTTTGAGAAAGAAGGCCAGAAGATTTGGCTCGACTACCTCAAACCGTACATCGACGAGTATTTCGTGGATACCTACGGCACGGTAGTAGGCGTGGTAAATCCGGAGGCGGAGTACAAAGTGGTGATTGAGGCCCACGCCGACGAAATCAGCTACTTCGTCAACTTCATCACGGAGTCCGGTTTTCTGTATCTGCGGCGCAATGGCGGCTCCGACCCCTTGGTGGCGCCCAGCAAGCGGGTAAACATCCACACCAACAAGGGCATTGTGAAGGCGGTGTTTGGCTGGCCGGCCATTCACGTGCGCAAAGTGGAGCAGGACAAAGCCCCCACCATCGAAACCGTGTTCCTAGACTGCGGCGCTTCCAGTAAAGAGGAAGTAGAGCAGATGGGCATTCACGTGGGCTCGGTCGTCACGTTTGAGGACGAGTTTATGGTGCTCAACGACAAGTTCTACGTGGGCCGGGCCCTGGATAACCGCGTGGGTGGCTTCATGATTGCGGAAGTAGCCCGCATGCTCAAGGAAAACGGCAAAAAGCTGCCTTTCGGCCTTTACATCGTGAATGCGGTGCAGGAGGAAATTGGCCTGCGCGGGGCCGAGATGATAGCGCACCGCATCAAGCCCGATGTGGCCATCATCACCGACGTAACCCACGACACCCAGTCGCCGATGTACGAGAAGAAGACCTCGGGCGACATTTTCTGCGGCAAAGGCCCGGTCATCACCTACGGTCCCGCCGTGCAGAACAACCTGCGCGACCTCATCATTGAAACGGCCCAGAAAGCAGAAATTCCCTTCCAGCGCGCCGCCGCCACCCGGGCCACCGGCACCGACACCGATGCTTTTGCCTACTCCGGTGCGGGTGTGGCCTCGGCGCTTATTTCACTGCCGCTGAAGTACATGCACACCACCGTTGAAACCGTGCACAAAGACGATGTACAAAGCGTCACCCAGCTTATCTACGAAACGCTGCTGCGCATTGAAGACCAGCACGATTTCCGCTACTTCAAGTAAACGATTTAACTTGCTTAGAAAAGGCTGGCCCTACAGGTCAGCCTTTTCTGTTGCTTCGCCGCTATGCTACTGCCTCCTCTCCTGCCGCCACTCACCGTTACCGACCAGATGAACCGGCGCGTAGCCGTACCTTTTCCTCCGCAACGGATTGTGTCGTTGGTGCCTTCCCAAACCGAGCTGCTGTTTGATCTGGGCTTAGGTGACCGGGTCGTGGGTGTGACGAAGTTTTGCCTGCACCCCACTGAGGCCCGCACGCAGGCCAAGGTTATTGGCGGCACGAAGAACTTTCACTTTGAAGCCATTGCGGCCCTTAATCCCGACCTGATACTGGGCAACAAAGAGGAAAACTACCAGGAAGGTATTGAGCAGCTGGCGGCCAGGCACCCTGTCTGGATGAGCGACATCAGCAACCTGCCGGAGGCCCTGGACATGATTCGGCGCGTAGGCCTGCTGACGAGCCGCCCGGAAGCTGCCGCGAATCTGGCAGTGTCTATTAATGCGTCCTTCGAAGCTCTGACACCCCCGGCAACTACCGAAACGGCGGCTTACTTTATCTGGCGGGCTCCCTACATGGTGGCCGCCGGTGGGACGTTCATCAACGACCTGCTGCAACGGGCAGGGTACGAAAACGTGTTTGGCCACGCTACCCGCTACCCGGAGGTTTCAGCCGAAGCCTTGCGGGAAGCGGCCCCGCAACACGTTCTGTTGTCTTCGGAGCCCTACCCCTTCAGCGAAAAGCACCTGTCTGAGTTTAAGGCTATCTGCCCCACGGCCAACGTACGTGTCGTCGACGGGGAGTTGTTTAGCTGGTACGGAAGCCGTTTGCAGCACTCAGCGGCCTACTTCCGCCAGCTTCGAGCCCAATAAACCCGCAAGGCCGTCCAGCAACAGCTACCGGCCGGCCTTGCGGGTTTGCAAGTCAGTCGGCGTTAAAATACCGGAGCCGGGGCGGGGTCCGTCGTGAAGCCGGTTTTTTCTAGCTCGCGCCAGAACTGGGGGTAGGATTTGCGCACTACCTGGGGGGCCTGAATGGTCAGCGGACCGTGCAAGGCCAAGGGCGCAAAGGCCATGGCCATGCGGTGGTCGTGGTAGGTGGCTACCTCCTGCCCGCTGACGTGGAAATTATCCGACACTACCCGAAACACGCCCTCGCCTTCGTCCGTCAGGCCGCCGCCAAACTTAGCCAGCTCAGCCTGCAGGGCTGCAATACGGTCTGTTTCTTTGATACGCAAACTTTCCAGGCCGGTCATTTCCGCCGGTATTCCCAGCGCCGCGGCCACTACGGCCACTGTCTGCGCCAAGTCGGGGCAATCGGTGAAGTCTTGCCTGAGGGCGGCGGCCGGCGCTACCTGCGTAAGCCGCACCGTCTCGTTCGAGAGGAACTCCGTGTGCACGCCTAACTGCTCCATGATGCCCACAATGGCCTGGTCGCCCTGCCAGGAATGGCGGCGCAGCGTGGGCAGCGTGAGGTGAGAGCCAGCCGGGGCCAGGGCCACCATGGCATACCAGTAGCTGGCCGCCGACCAGTCGCCTTCTACGGTGTAGTCAGTGGGTTGGTAGGGCTCGGGGCGCACTTCCAGCACCTCGCCCAGGTCGCGGCACTGGGCCCCAAAATGCTGCATCAGGGCCAGCGTCATGCGGATGTAGGGGCGCGAGCCTACTTTTCCCGTCAGCCAGATGCGTAGCCCCTGGGGAAGCGTGGGGCCCACCATCAGCAGCGCCGAAATGTACTGGCTGCTGATGTCCCCGCGCACGGTCAGCTCGGCAAACTCCCCATCCGTAGCGGGCTGTGGGGTAAGCCCCAGGAACCGGAGCGGGGGGTAGCCCTCCTGCCCCGTATACTCAATGCGGGCCCCAAGCTGCCGTAAGCCGTCAACCAGCACCCCAATGGGGCGCTCATGCATACGGGCGGTGCCCCGGATTTCGGTTTGACGGCCCGTCATGGCCAGGTAAGCCGTAAGAAAACGCATGACCGTACCGGCATCTTCGGCGTCAAACTCCGAAGCAGCCGAATCCTGCAGCAGGCGCTGCATGAGCTGGGTGTCGTTGGCATCCGACAGATTGGCCAGGTGGCCGCCTTCAGCTAGAGCCTGAATGATGAGGGCGCGGTTGCTCTCACTTTTGGAAGCCGGCACCTGGGCCGTGCCGCGCAGAGGGCCTCCCGGCCAAGTCAGAGATACAGAAGCAAGAGGAGTAGTCATACACGAGAAAAGCGCGCCGCTTTACTGCACGCGCAAATGAACAGCAGGGAAATGGTGCCGGCAGCTACAGCCGGTGGTAGTGGCGTAACGACTCCGCAATTTCGGCTAAGGTAATGGGCTGATCATACACCCCATTGCCCAGCCCCTGCAGCAGTGTGCAGTTGATAATGGTACCGGCGTTCTTTTTGTCCTGACGCGCAAAATCGGCTATGGCGTCGGTTTCCAGGGTCACGAACTGCACTTTTTCATAAAGCGAGAACAGCAGCAGCTCAATCTGCTCCAGGGCCGCGGCGTCCAGCATTCCTTTCTGGTGGCTTAGCCAAGCCTCGCACACCATCCCGGCCGCTACGGCCTCCCCGTGCAGAATTTCGCGGCCAGGCTGGGTGAGCAGGTAGCTTTCCAGGGCGTGGCCCACGGTATGGCCGAAATTGAGCAGCTTGCGCAAACCACTTTCCAGCGGGTCGGCCGCCACGATGCGCTGTTTTAGCGCTACTGATTCGCGGATGATATTTTCCCAGTCGACGGAGGTGATGCTCTGGTATCGGTGATGCGCAAAGGCAGCCGCATCGGCAATAAGCCAGTGCTTGATTACCTCGGCATACCCAGCCTTAACTTGGCGAGGATCCAGCGTTTCGAGAAAGCGGGGGTCGATACACACGGCCGCTGGCTCCTGAAACACCCCCAGCTGATTTTTGTAGCTCAGGAAATCAACCCCGGTCTTGCCACCTACGCTGGCATCTACCTGCGCCAGCAGCGTGGTGGGCACCTGCACAAACCGAATTCCGCGCTTGTACAGCGCCGCGCAAAAGCCCCCCAAGTCCGTAACCACTCCCCCGCCCAGGTTTACCAGCACGGCGTGCCGGTCAGTGCGGGCCTCCGTGAGCTGGGCCCATACGGTTTCGCACGTGGCCAGGGTCTTGTACTCCTCCCCCGCTGGAATTTCAATCACCTGGTGCCCTGCCGGCAGGTAAGGCGCTATCAGGCTATAGCACCAGCGCTGGGTATTGGCATCCACCAGCACAAATACCTGGCTGACGGCCGGCCGGGCAAGCAACGCCTGAAGCGCGGGCAAAGCCTCGGCGCCGATAAAGATTGACTGTTCGTTCATGCCAGGACCATAGGTTACGGGGTGCACGCGGCAAATGTACGCGGAACCACGGCATTGCTCCTGACGCTTTTTCCGCGTTTTTACGGCCTCAAACGGTGGCGGCGGCCGATTCTACGGTAGGCAGCTGTGGGGCAGGCAGCCGAATAATAACCTCGGTGTAGGCACCCGGCTCACTTTCGATGGCCAGAGTACCGCCGTGCCCTTCTGCCACAATCTCCTGACTTAGCGCCAAGCCCAGCCCGGTAGCCTGCTCGGGAGATTTTGTGGAGAAAAACCGCTCGAAGACCCGACCTTGGGCATCCATGGGAATACCCGGTCCATTATCCCGCACCCGCAGCTCAACTTCCTCGCCAGTGCGGAGCGTAGCTACCGTAAGGATAGGCACGTAGTCGGCCGGCACATCGGGCTGGTGAGTGCGGGTGTGCAGGGCATGGAAGGCGTTCAGAAAAATATTGATCAGGGCCCGGCCAATATCGTGCTGCACAAGCAGTACTTCACCCACTGCCTCATCCAACTGCAGGTCCAGGGTTACCTGCATTTCCGGGTTTTTCGCCAGCGCATCGTGGTAGATGAGGTGCAGGTAGTTCTCGGCCAGCTCATTCAGGTTGATGAGCTGCCGCATGGCGGGCTGTTTGCCGGAGTACTCCCGCATGCCGCGCACGATGTTGCCTACCCGCTGTCCATGGCGTCGTAGCGTAGCCTGGTACTGCGCCAGACTCTGCACCATATCCTGCAGAGGCTCGGCCTGTTCTTTCTCCAAGGGCAACGCCTGCACGGCCCCGCGCAACTCGGCGCTTAGCTGCTCGCTGATGCCTGCCAGGTTGTCAATGGCTTGGGCCGGCTGCTGCAGCTCGTGGGCTACGCCGGCCATCAGCTCGCCCAAGGAGGCCATTCGGTCGCGCATCACCAGCTGGTTCTGAGTGGTTTTTAGGTCGCGGAGCATGTGGGAGAGTTCATCCCGCTTGGCTACCAGGGTTTCCTTCTGCTCTACTACCTGGGCATGCAGCTCCTGCAGCTGGGCATTGGTGCGGCGCTGCTGGCGGTTGTGCCGGGCCTGCAGCAGCGTAATCAGCAGCAGTCCGCCCAGCCCGGCCAGCATGGCGTAGATGTACAAACGTACCTGGTACTCGCTCTGTTCTTGCTCCAGCTTCTGCTGGCGCTGCACCTCGGCCAGGGCAATGGCGTCCAGCTGCTTTAGCCGCAGCGGGTTGTAGAGGCTATCCTGCGCCACCTGCTTGATGCGCAGGTACTGCAGGGCGCTGTCGGCCTGCCCCCGGCTGGCAAACGCATCGGCCAGCAGGCGGCTGGTATGCACAATGCCCACCACATAGGACAACTTCTGGCCCATGTGCAAGGCTTTGCGCCCGTAGAATACGCTGGAGTCCGTCTGTTGCTGGTCTTCGTATAGTTCGGCTAAGTACTGGTAGGCCCGGCAGGCACTGCGCAGGTCGTTTTCGGGCATGGCCGCCTGGGCACTGCGCCGGTAGTAGTTTAGCGCGTCCCGGTTCTGGTGCCGGGCCGCAGCCAGCAAGCCCAGCTCCCGCAGCACGTAGGGTTCGGGGTTGCCCCAGCTGCTCCAGCGCCCCGGGGTTTCGCGCAACACTTCCGCCTCTGCCTTTTCCAGGTAGTACGCCGCCGAATCCAGTTGCCCGGCCCCGGTATAGGTGGCCCCGATGTTGGCCAGCACGCTCACCAGCTGAGACGTATCGTGGGTACGAATCTGCCGGTAGATGGCTAAGGCACGGAAGTAATACTGGAAAGCCTGCCGATGGTCGTCAAGTGACTGGTGCAGCAGGCCGATCTGGTTGAAGGTACGGGCAATGCCATCCATGTCGTGGCTGGCTTCGTTGCGCTGCAGGGCCTGCAGGTTGAGGCGCAATGCCTGGGGCAGGTTACCCCGCTCGCTCTGCAACAGGGCTAAGCGGGTCAGGCAGCGCCCTTCGCCCTTGGCAAAATGAATTCGCCGTGCTAAGTCCAGGCCTTGTTGGGCGTAGTACAGCACCGAATCGTGGCGGGAATAGCGAAACGAAGCACTGAGGTCAGCCAGCAGCAACACCCGGCTGGTATCAGTTGTCGCCTGCGTGAGGGCATAACGCAAAACGGGGGTTTGCGGACTTTGAGCGACGGTGGTATAAGACAACAGGAATGCGAGCAGGAAGCCTGGCAGGGCAACGCAGGAGAACTTCATGCCTGAAAATTAGCCAATATCTGTTAGTCCTTAAGCAGTCGGCTGCTTTCTGTTGCTGGCAGCTGTCAGTAGGACTTCGGGCCGCAAAAGAGTCGGCTACCACGTTAGGCTTGGGCGCCGACTGCCAGGGCCCATGCCTCGGTCCGTAACCCGGCGTTGGCCGGCAACAGCGGCGCGCTGAATAGGTAGCTCCGCAGAGCTACTTTCCGCCCATTAGCGCAGAAAATATAGCAGAGCTCAGCAGAGACTATTTCACTACTTTTCCTGGTAGCATGTTCCTTCCTCTCCAGTTCTTCCTCCAGCAGTTCTACCCCAAACTACTTGTACGGGCACCTCTGTTCTATGCATGGCCGCTCAGCATCCGGTTTGACTTGCAGCACGCGGAGCTTTCAACTTCTCAAGAAGCTTACTTTGATGAAGTCGTGGCCAGAGCAAGCCAGCTGTTTGGAGCTGCCTTTGCGCCCCACGACCCCGTGTTGGTAGTCTACCAGCAAGTCCGCTACAAAAGATACCGAATACGGCCCGGAAACTATCTGCTCAAACAGTTCCAGCTGACCAAGGCTCTTATCCACTTTCAGAATATACCCAGCCCGTATCCGCGGATTCCGGCTCCGGGTAAATGGGTGCGAGCGAGCTTTGAAACCAGCACCGCGCAAATTCCGCTGATGGCACTTCTAAAGGCCATCAGTAATCAGGACTTCGGCCGAAGCCCGGCGCTTCACGGGCGGCTGTTTTTTCTCAACCAGCGTACCGGCCTTGTTTTCCACATGTACGACGACCGGGGGCTGGACATTTTGGGCCCTACCCCGTCTTCCTTGCGGCCACTCTACACCGAACATGCTGCCCTCCTTCTTGAGTATGACCGGGCCAGAATAGACGCACTCTTTACTTGATAGCCAACAAAAAAGCTCGGCCAAACGACCGGGCTTTCTTGGTTATAGCTACCTGCAAGCTTAGCCCTTGCTGTTGGTGAGGAGCTCTACCATTTCTTCTGAAATACCAGTAGTGCTAAAGCCGCCATCGTGCATGAGGTTTTGCATAGTCACGTAGCGCGTCAGGTCCGAGAACAGCGAAATGCAATAGTCGGCGCAGGCCTCAGCGGGGGCATTGCCCAGGGGCGACATCCGCTCAGCGTACTCGTAGAACGCATCGAAGCCGCTGATACCAGTGCCGGCCGACGTTTTGGTGGGCGACTGGGAAATGGTGTTTACGCGCACTTTCCTGAGCTTGCCGAGGCGCTGACCGTAGCTGCGGGCAATGCTTTCGAGCACGGCTTTGGCCTGCGACATATCGGTGTAGTCGAGGAAGGCGCGCTGGGCAGCAATGTAGCTCAGGGCCACCACCGAGCCCCACTCGTTGAAGGCGTCCTGCTTTTCGGCCACGGCTAGCATGCGGTGCAGCGAGAGGGCCGACACGTCCAGGGTTTTCTGAAACCACTCGTAGTTCAGCTCGCCGTAGTGCTTGCCCTTGCGGATGTTGGTGCTCATACCAATGCTGTGCAGCACGAAGTCGATTTTACCGCCAAAGTGCTCCTGGGTGCCGCGGAACAGCTTTTCCAGGTCTTCCATGGACGTGGCATCGGCCGGAATAATCGGCGCCTCGCACTCTTCCGACAGTCGGTTAATTTCGCCCATGCGCATAGCCAGCGGGGCGTTGGTGAGCACGAAGCGCGCCCCTTCGGCGTAGGCTTTCTGCGCTACTTTCCAGGCAATGGAACGTTCATCAAGGGCACCGGAAATGATACCGACTTTGCCAGCGAGTAGATTAGGCATTGGTTGTGGGTTATTCGTTGTTGGTTTTTAGTCGGGTCCGTCGTTTCAGTTGATGGAAATCAACGCCCCAACCAATTTGGAAGTCCAAGTTTACAATATTACGACCAACCAGAAACGAATAACCCAAAACAACTTACCCTACCAACTCTTCCCCGCGCATGGCTAGCAACTCCCGCGCGCTCTGGAAGGCGTGCTGACTGGGGTTGGCCCCGGAAATCATCTGAGCAATTTCCCGGATACGCTCATCCAGGCTCAGCAGGCGGATGCGGCTCACGGTGCGGTCGGCGCGGTCTTCCTTGTACACGAAGTAGTGCGCGTCGCCGGCGGCAGCCATCTGGGGCAGGTGCGAAATGGCAATGAGCTGGTGCTTCTGCGCCATCTGCTGCATCATGCGCCCTACTTTCACCGCAATTTCCCCGCTGATGCCAGTATCAATTTCATCGAATACTATCGTGGGCAGCGCAGTTTTGTCGGCCAGCATGTACTTAATGCACAGCATCAGGCGGGAAAACTCCCCACCGGAAGCAGCCTTGCTCAGCGTCTGGGGTTGGGCGCCTTTGTTGGCCGTGAACAGGATGCTCACCACGTCGATACCGCTGACGGCGGGCTGGCCAGTGCTGTGCTGCACCACAATGCGCGAATGCGGCATGCCCAGCTCTACCAGCAGCAGGGCCAGTTCCCGCTCAAACTTGGGGAAAGACTTTTGCCGCGCCTCGGAAAGCTTGGCGGCCTGACGCGTCACGGTGGCCAGCGCCCCGTTGGCGTCTTTGCGCAGGCGGGAAATTTCCTTGTCCAAGTTCAGCACCGAGCTGACTTTACGGCGCAACTCGTCGCGTACCAGCAGCAGGCCGTCCACGTCGCGCACCTGGTGCTTGCGCTGCAGGTTGTAGAGCACGTTCAGGCGGCCCTGCAGCTCATCGATGCGGACCGGGTCGCCCTCGGTGCGCCGCTCAGTGTCTTCTACTTCGCCGGCAATGTCGCGCAGCTCAATCAGGCAGGAGTCGAGCCGCTCTTTCAGCTCGCGCAGGCCGTTGGTAAACCCCGCTACCTGACCCAGCAGGTGGCTGGCTTCCTTTAGGCTGCCGGTGGCGCAGTACTCGCCATCCGATAAAGCCTGCAGGGCGTGGGTGAGCTTGAACTTGATTTCTTCGGCGTGCTCCAACTGCTTTATTTCCTGCTCCAGCGCCTCCTGGTCTTCCCCATCGAGCCGGGCTTCTTCCAGCTCATTGAGCAAGAAGCTGTGGTAATCCAGTTCCTTATTGGCTTGGGCCACCTGGCTTTCCAGGGCTTTCAGGTCGGCCTCCAGCTTGCGGTAGTGGCGGTAGCTGTTGCCGTACTGGGCGCGGGTGGGCACCAGGTTGGCGTAAAGGTCGAGCAGGTTAAGCTGGAAGACGGCATCCCCCAGCAGCAGCGTATCGTGCTGGGAGTGAATATCCATCAGGTTGGCCCCAATGGTGCGGAGCGTTTCCAGCGTAACGGGCGTGTCGTTGATAAAGGCCCGTGACTTGCCGGCCGGGCTGATTTCCCGGCGCAGGATGCACTGCGCGTCGTAGTCCAGGTCTTCGGACTCAAAGATATCCTGGAGCTGGTAGCCGGAAATATCAAACTGGCCCTCAATCACGCACTTGCGCGCCGTGTTGAAGAGTAGCTTGGTATCGGCCCGGTTGCCGAGCAGCAGGCCAATGGCCCCTAGCATGATGGACTTACCGGCCCCGGTTTCGCCGGTAATGATATTGAGCAAGGCTGATGGCCGAAGCTCAAGCTGCTCAATAAGAGCGTAGTTCTGAATTCGGAGGTCAACGAGCATAATCCGCGCACAAACGGGCTCCTGACCCGTGATTAGCACCCAACAAGTGGCCGGCAACTCGCCCGAGTGCGGCCCGCTAATCACAAAGCTACTAACTCAATTAGTGAGTTGCTAAATTTTTTATTCGTATATAGGTTAAAGCCTGTCATCCTGAGCAGAGCGAAGGACCTTAAATCGCAAGAGAAACCTACGTTATAAGGTCCTTCGCTCTGCTCAGGATGACAGAAAATTACCTTTACCTTTTCAGAATAGTCTGGTACTTGGCCGAGTTGGTGGGGTCTACCTCTGAGAGCATGGTGACCACACTTTCCTTCTGGCTTTGCTCAGGGCTGGTGCGGAATACGTTGGCTATTTCGTCGGCTTTGGCTTCGAAAAAGGCGCGGACGATGAGCGTGCCGGGCCGCCGCACGGCCGCCTGCTGAATACCTTGCAGCCCAGTCTGAATGCTGGCACGGGCATCGTTGGGCTTTTCAATGAATACATCCAGGCCCTGGCGGTAATAGGCATAGAGCGCCGAGCGGCAGTCTTTGAGCTGCGGATCCTGCAGGTTGTTGAGCAGCCAGTAACGGTTGCGCGACTCCCCGTCTTTCCAGCCCTTGTCGTTTTCCAGCGTCTGACTGGCGGCGTTGTTTACGATGCGCTGGGCGATGTCGTAGTACGGCGAGCCGCCCATGGGCGCAAACGTGTCGTGGTCCATGCCAATCATCAGGTAAGCGTAGAAGCTCAGCAAGGACGACAGGTTGGAGGTAAACGACGTTTCGGAGTAGTCGAGCGGGTTCTGGGGCGAGTAGCTGAATACCCAGCCCTTGTCGGAAAACGAGAAAACGTTGGTTTCGTAGCCCGTGCCGTACACCGGGCGGGTGCTCACCCACACGGCCGTAGCCTGGTAGGTACCGTCCTGCGGAATGGCGTTGATGCCGATGTAGAGCTTGCAGCGGATGCGCTCCTCGGGCCGGTAGGTTTCGTTGGTCCACCGGCGCGTATTCAAGAACTGGGTAATGTCCTTCTGCATCTGCGTGACCAGCTGCCGGTCGGCAATGTTCACGTTTTCGGTGTTGATGGTGACCTCACAGTTCAGCTCCTGCGCCGACGCGGACCAGGGCCGCACGGCCAGCATTAGGAGCAAACACGCAAAGAAATACTTAGGCATGGGTGGTAAGTCGGGACAAAACGGCCTGCACAATGTCGTGGGCCACGGCAGCTTTGGGTTTCAGCTCGAAGATAGTCTTTTGCCCGTTGGCGGCCAGCAGCGTCACTTTGTTGGTGTCGTGGCCGAAGCCTGCGCCAGCGTCGCGGAGGGAGTTTAGCACTACGAGGTCAAAGTTCTTGCGGCGCAGCTTGCCGAGAGCATGTTCTTCTTCTTGCTCCGTTTCCAACGCAAAACCCACGGAAAATTGTTCGGGCCGCTTGGTTTTTCCCAGCGTGGCGGCAATGTCCACGTTCTTCACCAGCTCCAGCGTGAGCGTGTAGCCGGACTTTTTGATTTTTTCCCGGGCCACGGTAGCCGGGCGGTAGTCGGCCACCGCGGCGGCAAATACCCACACGTCGGCCGCAGGCGCTTCGGTGGCCGCAGCGGCATACATTTCATCGGCCGTCTGCACGCGCACTGTGCGGATGTGTGGGTGCGCTGGGTCGGGCAGGTTGGTGGGGCCGCTGATGAGCGTCACGTCGGCGCCCGAAGCAGCAAAGGCTTCCGCCAATGCATAGCCCATCTTGCCCGTGCTGCGGTTGCCGATGAAGCGTACTGGGTCCAACGGTTCGTAGGTAGGGCCGGCAGTGAGAAGAACGCGCATGAATTGATTGGAGGCGTGGTATTGTCGTGTCATGCTGAGCGCAGTCGAAGCATCTCTGCCGCTTCATCTAAATAGCCTGACAACAAAGCAATAGAGATGCTTCGGCTGCGCTCAGCATGACAGGCCATCTATTTACCAAAAAATTCCTCCAACTCCGCCACAATCTGCTCCGGCTCCTGCATGCGGCCGGGGCCTTCAAGGCCGCTGGCCAGCTCCCCGGCGGGTGAGTCAAAAATGTAGTTGCCGTAGGAACGCAGCAGGCGCAGGTTTTCCTTAGTGGCCGGGTGCTGGAACATGTCTAGGTCCATGGCCGGGGCTAGCAGCACGGGGCAGCGGGCCGAGAGGTACACGGCTGCTAGTAGCGAAGGGCAGTGGCCGTGGGCCAGCTGGGCCAGCGTGTTGGCCGAGGCGGGCGCAATCAGCAGGGCATCGGCCCAGAGGCCCAGGGCTACGTGGTTGTGCCACTCCCCGGTGGCCTCATTTTTCAGGAAGCCCGTGAGTACCGGTTTTTTAGAGAGCGTGCTCAGGGTAAGGGGCGTAATAAAGGCCGCAGCCGAGGTAGTCAGGATTACCTGTACCTCAGCTCCGGCCTTCACGAGCAGCCGCACGAGGGCGGCACTCTTATACGCGGCGATGCTCCCGCACACGCCCAGCAAAATCTTCCGACCGTGCAGCGACGACATCATGCGGCAGCTTAGCGGCAGAAATTACTCGGCGCCCGACTCGTCGGCGGCCGGGGTGCGGAAGTGCACTTTGCCTTCCAGGAACTCTTCTACGGCCAAGTTGGTGGGCTTGGGCAGCCGCTCGTAGTGCTTGCTGATTTCGATCTGCTCACGGTTTTCGAATACCTCTTCCAGGTTGTCGACGGTGGTAGCAAACTCGGCTAGCTTGCCGTTCAGCTCTTCTTTCAGCTTCACCGAAATCTGGTTGGCGCGCTTGGAGATGATGGCAATGCTTTCGTACACGTTACCGGTTTCGGTAGTGAAATCCGACATGTTGCGCGTCACGATGGAAGCAGGTACGTTGTTCGGGCTTTTCATATGATCAGGGGTTGACTTGTTGAATGGCTGAATGGTTGCTTGGCTGGATGGATTGAAACTGCTAACAATTTAACCATACAACCACTCAAACCATTACTTAGTGGCGGCCGTATCAGCCGGTTTCAGTTTGGCTACCTCGGCGCGGGCCACGTTGTACATGGCTTCCGCGGCCTTGAGGTCCTTGCTTTGCGGGTAGGCGTCGATGAAGTTCTGGTAGAAGGCAATGGCCTCCAGATACCGCTCCCGCTGCTTTTCTTCCACGCTTTCCTTGGCGTACTCGTACTGGGCCGTGAGCTTCATGAAGGCAGCCTGCTCGCTGTAGGCTGACGAAGGGTACTGCTGTTGGAAGGTATTGAAGGCCACCACGGCGGCCTGGTTGTAGCGCAGCTGGTAGTAGAGCCGGGCGCTTTCGAAGGCTTTGTTCTCCAGTTTGGTTTGCAGCTCCTTCGACATGTTCTCCGCCTCCGGGCGAAACTGGCTTTCGGGGTACTGGTTCAGGAATTCCTGGATGGCTTCGATGGCCGTGTAGGTGTTGCTCTGGTCCAGCTCAAACTCGGGAGAGTCGCGAAACAACGACTTGGCATGCATGAACCGGGCTTCCTCAACCTGCGGCGAGGAGCCATAGGTTTCGGCAAACTGCTGGAAGTAGTAGGCGCTCAGCGTATAGTTGCGGCCCTGGAAGTTGGTATTGGCAAAGTAAAACTCGGCCTTTTCAGCTTCCGGTCGGCCTTTCAGCAAGGGAATCAGCTCTTCCAGCAGCGTGCTGGCCCGGGCATAGTCGCCCTTTTCGTAGTACTGGATGGCGGCGGTGTACTTCTTGTTCACGTCGTCGCTCTTCAGTAGCTTCTGATAGCCAGTGCAGGAGCCCAGCAGCAGGGTGCTGAGTAACAGAACAAATACTAGAGGGCGTTGGAACGGCATAAGGGGCGCAAAGGTAACGGATTACAGGGGCCGAATCAAATCGGCGGGAGGTGCTAGCGCCGGGCCGGGGCCACGGCGGGCTTTACCAGGCGCGGCGGAGCTACGGTACCGGGCTTCCTGGCTGGAGCGGGCGCGGCGGGCTTAGCGGGCAGCGCTGCCGGTTTGGCCTTGGGCTTGGCTTTGGTAGCGCGGGATTTGGTGGAAGCTTTCGGTTTGACTTTCGACTTTGGTTTGGCTTTGGCCACGGGGGCGAAATGCTTCCCCAACGTGCCCCGCCGGGTGGGGCGTTCCGTACTGCGCCAGGCAAAGCCTTTCAGCTTCTTATCTTCGTCCTTGAGCTCATGGGGCGGAATAAAGCTGGCATCGGGGTTGGTCAAAAAGCTGATGGTCTGCAGTTTACTATCCGGAGAAAACCGGAGCGTCATGGTGGCACTCACGGCTTTGTTCATACCCGTAAGCGTGGTGTCGCCTTCAAGAGCATAGTAGAGGCTTTCGGCGTTGCCAAGCACGTCTACTTTTTTCAGCTTACCCGCTTGAAAGTACCCCACCATGTTGCGCCCCTTCACTTGGTTGAAGTTGAGCAGCGTGTCCTGGCCTACGATAAAGGAGTTGGCATACAGGCGCAGCTGGTCGATTTTCTGCCGGCGCAGGCGCAGTTCCATGCTGTCGGCCGTGAGCTGGTTTTTCTCGCTCCAGAGTACCGGCCGGGTGTTCAGGTAAATAACCGAGTCGGCGCGGTTGTAGGTGAGCGAGTCGCAGCGGCCCTGCAGGTCGGGGCGGAAAATGCGCACCTTGGGATAGGCATAGATGATGCCGCCGGGCTTGTTGGGCACTTTGCTTTCCACACTCACCAGCGTATCGGCGGCCAGGTATAGGGTGTCGCGGTCGGCGATGTTGCGCATCACGGCGCTGCCGTAGAGCTTAGCCCTTCCCTGCCCACGCCAGTAGCGCCCCACGTCACCCCGAATGGTAATGTTGTCTTTTTTCGACACCATCGACACGCGGCCGGTAGCCAGGCCGTACTCGCGGGCCTCGTCGTAGAACAGCTTGTCGCCGCCCAGCAGGTACTCCGGAGTTTCAATCTTGGCGTTGCGCTCGAAGTTCGATACCCTGGTGCGGGAGTTGTAGTTGCCGTTTTCGGCGTAGAGCGTGCCGCGGGCCCCTTTAATGCGCGTGGGCCCGAAGAAGTACACCACCTTCGACACCGTATTATACTGCAGCGTGTCGCCTGTGATGAGGTAGTCCTTGGTTTGCACCCGCACGTCGCGCCGGAAGCTGAACACTTTCGTATCGGTGTTGTAGTAGCCCAGGCGGCTGTCGAGGGTATTTTCGGGGTCGGTGAGGTGGCCGCCGCCGCTGTACACGGCCAGCTTGCGGTTCAGGTCGTAGTCGAGCACCGGCGTGGTGAGTGTCATGCGCGGGTCGCGCATCACCACGTTGCCCGTCATGCGGGCCGTGCGGGCGTCGCCGTCGTAGGTGGCCCGGTCGCCGGTGATGGTAAGCGTATCGTTCTGCACGATGCGCACGTTGCTGAACGCCTCAATGGCGTTGCGGTCGGTGTACTGGTAGGCCGAGTCGCAGTACATAAACGTGTCGCCCTGCTTGAAGCTCACGTTGCCAATCAGCTTGCGGATTTCGACGCCGTTGAAGGTGCCGCCAATCAGCTCCTGAGTACCCGGCAGCAGCTCCACCCGCTGCCCCTTGGGTGGTGTGGGCTGGGCAGCGGGCTTTGTGGCAGGGCGCTGCTGGGCCCAGCCCAGGGCCGGCAGCAGCAACAAAAGCAGAAGAAAAAGTGGCTTGAGAAACGACATTTAAGCGCAAAGGTACGGAAGGCCCGGCGGTAAGTATGGCAGCGGTTAGCTACCGGCTTTTCTTTCGTATCGGATTTGTCAGACGACTTCGCCCCTCTCTAATTTCTATCAGCGGCATAACGGCTTTCTTTGTGAATTATTAGGCAGGCGCCCTCGAAGCTCTGCCTTCAACAACCAAGCCATTAGCTGCCACCCACCCGCCACCCCATGCTCGACCGGATTCAACAGTTCATAGATCAAAATGCCCTTTTCTCCCCTACCGACCAGCTGCTGGTAGCCGTCAGCGGGGGCCTCGACTCGGTAGTGCTGGCCGACGTGCTGCACCGGCTGGGCGTGAAGTTTGGGGTAGCACACTGCCACTTCGGCCTGCGCGCCGAGGAAGCTGACGCCGACGAGCAGTTTGTGCGCAAGCTGACCAAGCAGTACGAGGCGCCCTACTTTGTGGAGTTTTTCCAGACCAAGAAGTTTGCTGAGCAGGAAGGCATTTCCACCCAGATGGCCGCCCGCTCCCTGCGCTACGAGTGGTTTGAGCGGGTGCGGCAGCAGCAGGGCTACGCGGCCATTGCCACCGCCCACCACCAGCGCGACACGGCCGAGACCATGCTGCTCAACCTCACGCACGGCACCGGCCTGGCGGGCCTGCACGGCATCCGGCCCAAAAGCAGCCACTTGGTGCGTCCCCTGCTGGCCGTGAGCAAGCCCGACCTCTACGACTACGTGGTGGAAAACCGCCTGCTCTGGCGCGAAGATGCCAGCAACGATTCGCCGGTATACCAGCGCAACCGCCTGCGCCTGGAGGTGCTGCCCGTGCTGCGCGACATCAACCCCAACCTCGACCAGACCATGAGCGTGACGGCCGAGCGGGTGGGTGCGGCCGAGGAAATCGTGCGCCGCTACGTGGAGGAAACCGCTGCCCAGGCCCAGCGCCAGGAGCCGGACGCCACCTACCTCGACATCCGGCTGCTGCAGAAAACTGCCGCCACCGCCGTGGTACTGCACGAGCTGCTGCGGCCCTTCGGCTTCTCGTATCTGGTTACCAAAGACATTGTGCAAAGCTTCAACGCCGAGCCGGGCCGCCGCTTCGATTCGCCCACGCATCAGCTGGTGAAGGACCGCGACCAGCTGGTCATCACGCCGCGTAAGCTCCAGAAGTTCGGCACGCACCAGCTGCAGGCCGGGCAGGAAGCTCTGAAAATAGATGGGCTGCATCTGCGCACCGAGCTGCACGAAATAGCTCAGGGCTACGAGGTACCAAAAGGCAAAGCCGTAGCTGCCCTGGATGCCGATGTGCTCAAGTTTCCGCTCACGGTACGTGCCTGGCAGGAAGGTGACTGGTTTATGCCCATCGGCATGAAAGGCAAAAAGAAGCTCTCTGACTTCCTTATTGACCAGAAAGTGCCCCTTAACCTGAAAGACAACGTGCAGGTGCTCTGCTCCGCCGACGGCAAAATTGCCTGGGTTATCGGTTTCCGGCCCGACGACCGATTTAAGGTGACCGAAGAAACCGAGCGGGTGCTGGTGGTAAAGCGGATGTAGGTGTCAGATGTCGGAGGGGAGAAGTTAGATATGAGACTTTGTGCCACGCGTAAGGTCGCCAGCATAAAACTCTCCCTTCTCATGGCTCACCTTCTCACTTCTATGGCTTAGCTTTACGCCCATCCCACACGTTCACCCCAATTCCATCCACTGATGAAAGTTACCGTAGTTGGAGCCGGCAACGTAGGCGCAACCTGCGCCGATGTACTGGCCACCCGCGAAATTGCCAACGAAATCATCCTCGTTGACATCAAGGAAGGCATTGCCGAAGGCAAAGCGCTTGACATCTGGCAGAAAGCCCCCATCATTGGCTACGACTCCCGCACCGTGGGCGTCACCAACGACTACGCCCGCACCGCCGACTCCGACGTGGTAGTTATTACCTCGGGTCTGCCCCGCAAGCCCGGCATGAGCCGCGACGACCTGATTTCGGTGAATGCCGGCATCGTGAAGTCGGTAACGGAGCAGGTGGTGAAGTACTCGCCCAACGCCATCATCATCGTGGTGTCGAACCCGCTGGACGTGATGACCTACCAGGCGCACCTCACTTCAGGCCTACCCCGCGAGAAGGTGTTTGGCATGGCCGGCATCTTGGACACGGCCCGCTACCGCGCCTTCCTGGCTGAAGCGCTGAACGTGAGCCCCAAAGACATTCAGGCGGTACTCATGGGTGGCCACGGCGACACCATGGTGCCCCTGCCCCGCTACACCACCGTGGGCGGCATCCCCGTAACCGAGCTGATCGGCAAGGCCGAGCTCGACGCCATTGTGCAGCGCACGGCCGTAGGTGGCGGTGAGCTGGTGAAGCTGATGGGCACCTCGGCCTGGTACGCTCCCGGCGCCGCTGCGGCCCAGATGGTAGAAGCCATTGTGCGCGACCAGCGCCGCGTGTTCCCCGTGTGCATCGAGCTGAAAGGCGAGTACGGCATCGACGGCGTGTACCTGGGCGCTCCGGTTATCCTGGGCAAAAGCGGCATTGAGAAAGTAATTGAGCTGCAGCTCAACGACGACGAAAAGGCCCTGCTGGAAACTTCCCGCGGCCACGTAAAAGAAGTAATGGACGCCCTCGACAACATGGGCAAAGCCTCCGCGTAGCCACTACCCGGCTGCCATCCACAAAAAAAGCTTCCTCAACGGTGAAGCTTTTTTTGTGAAAACTCTGGTACAGGCGCTTAGGCTCTAACTTTCTCAATACGTCCCATAAAACCATGTCTCATCCTACTGGCGCCGACCTGCTAGCCCGCATTCACTCCCTGGCCGACCCAACACGGGCAATAGCGGTAGCACGCTTTTTTCAGACCGGCCCCGGGCAGTACGGCGAAGGCGACCAGTTCCTGGGACTTTCCATGCCCCAGCAGCGGCGGCTGGCGCGGGAGTTTAGGAGCCTGCCCTTGCCGGCTGTGGAGCAGCTGGTGCAGAATCCCTGGCACGACTGCCGCTCCATTGGCCTTATCATCTGGACGCTGCAGTTTGCCAAGGTTGGGCCCGCCGGGCGGCAGGCTATTTATGAGCGGTATCTGCTGAACCGGCGGTTTATCAATAACTGGGATTTGGTGGATGTGACCTGCCCAACCATTGTGGGTGGCTACCTGCTCACGCAGGACCGGGAGCCGCTGTATGACTTGGTGGCAGAGGCTCACCTCTGGAGCCAGCGCATGAGCATCGTCTCGACGCTGGCATTCATCCGCAAGGGCCAGTTTGCCGACACGTTTGCCTTAGCTGAGCAGCTACTCTCCCACCGCCACGACCTGATTCATAAAGCCACTGGCTGGATGCTGCGGGAAGTAGGCAAGCGCAACGAGGACGCTCTGGAAGAGTTTCTGGCTGACCACGCTCCCACTATGCCCCGCACGATGCTGCGCTACGCCATTGAAAAGCTACCCCCGGCGCGTCGTCAGCACTACTTATCCCAGTAAGAGTAACTCAGCTTTTTCAGCGGCCTGCTGGGCGTATTAACACCTTTACCAATTCAGGCACCCATCCGTTTTATCCGCCCGGCTTATCTGTTCAATACGCGGTTTTTACTGCTGGCTGGCTTTAAAGAGCTTCTGCTTTTCTTCCTTGGAGAGGCTCTCGTAGCCTGAGCGGGAAATCTTATCCAGAATCAGGTCGATTTCCTCCTGGCCGGGCTTGCGGGGGCCAGTAGCTTTTGTAGTCGACTCTACCGGGCGGCTGCGGTGCGTAACGCGCAGGTTGGGGCGCCCCGTTACCAGTCGGCCTACCCAGTCGCCAACGGCCTGCACGGGGCGGCCCAGGTCGCGCCCACGCTGGAGCTGTTTGATAAAAAAGTAGCCCAGTATAGCCCCACCGATGTGGGCTATTTCTCCCCCCGGATTGCCGCCATTGACGCCCGCAATGGAAACAATGACCAGTACGGCAGCAATGTACTTGATGCGCACGGGGCCCAGCAAGATGATGCTGAACGTAAAATCAGGCAACAGCGTAGCCGCAGCTAAAATAACGGCCGTAACGCTGGCTGAAGCCCCATAGAGGATGGCCGGCGTGCCCCGGAATACAGGCAGCAAGTTGAACGCCAAGAGGTACAGAGCAGCACCGGCCAGCGCCCCCAGCACATACAGGCTTACTAGGCGCCGGTCGCCGAGGTACTCGCGCACCAGCGCCCCAAACCAGTACAGGTTCAGCAGGTTGAACAGAATATGAAAGAAATCGAAGTGGATAAAGCTGTAGGTGAGCAGCGTCCACGGGCGGGTAAGCAAGGTCCCGGGCACCGAGGGCAATGCCAGCCATTCCAGCACTGGCATATGCCCCTGCCGGTTCTGAGTAGCCAGGAAGATTATCGTACGAAACAGCAGGAAGGCCACAAACACCAGCACGTTGATCAGCAGCAGCTGATTGAGGGCGTTGTCGCGGCGGCTGAAGGCGGTGCGGATGTCTTGGAATATACTCATGGGTGGTAGGGCAGTAAATACAAACGACACCAGGCAAGCACTAAACCCCGCGTCGTTCCCAGACTTTTAACACGATGAACCCAACGAGCATTCCGCCCAGGTGTGCAAAGTGGGCTACGTTGTCGCCCGGCGTGGGGTGGATGCCTTTCCAGAGCTCATAGGCCGTAAACAAGAAAACGTACAGCCAGATGCTGATGGGAATTGGCAACGGAAAAATAAACATCTTCTGGTTGGGAAACAGGTACGCCAGCGCGAAGAGAATACCGAACACGGCCCCCGAGGCTCCCAGCATGCCACTTTGCGGGCTATCCATGGCCTGGCGGTAAATGGCGTCCACTGTTTGCTTCGCGCCTTCCATCAACTGCGCATCGTCGGGGGTTTTCTGCATCTGCCGCGCTACCAAGGCGTATGACTCGCCGGCTTGCGGCACGTGTTCCCGAAAAAACTCGGCAAAGGCTACGCCCGAGGGCTGCTCGTGAAAGGCCAACCGGCTTTCGTTCATTTCCCGCAGCTCGTAGTAACGCACCCCCTGGTAGAGGATGCCGGCCCCCAGGCCGCAGATAAGCCAGAACGTAACGAGTTTCTTACCGCCCCAGACGTCTTCCAGCGAGGCGCCGAAAAACAGCAGGGTAATCATGTTGGAAAACAAGTGTCCAAGTCCGCCGTGCAGAAACATGTAGGTTACAAACTGCCAGGGGTAGAGCAGAGACGAACCAATGGGATGCAGGGAGCCATACACAGTGAGCTCGGGAAACATGCCCTGCAGGAAAAACAGGAGCACATTAATCAGAATGAGGTTCCGGACAACCGGGGTGATGCGAAACATAGGCAGCAGGGACGAACGAAATAGACGCGGGTTGTACGGAAAAGGTGGCCTCAGCGCCGCCCGCGAAGCGAAAGTATCAGGGGCGGCGAAACAAATCCTGGAGCTGCCCCAATTCCATCAACACCAGGGTGCGGCGGCCATCGGGGGCGTAGTTGGGCACTTGGCAGGCAAACAGCCGATCCACGAGGGCATTCATTTCCACTTCGGAGAGGCGCACCTGCCCGGCGCTGCCCGCCACCCGCCGCGCCAGCGCCCGGGCCACCTGCTCGCGGCGGTCCAGCTTCACCGGCCCGGCGTGGGTTCGAAACTGCTCGATCAGGCCTTCCAGCAGCTCCTTCTCGTGCCGGGCAGGTACATCAGCCGGAATGCCCTCCACGGCAATGGTATGTTTGCCAAACTCGGAGAAGCGGAAGCCTAACGCCTGCAAGGTTTCAGTCAGCTCCAGCAACACGGCAAAGTCCTGGGGCGTGAAGGTGACGGTGCGCGGAAAGAGCAGGGTCTGGGAAGCACCGTTTTCGCGCTCCAGCTCGGCAGCGTATTGCTCGTACAGAATCCGTTCCCGCGCCGCTACCTGGTCAATCAGCATCATCCCCGATTTTACCGGTACCAACAAGTACTGCTGGTGCACCTGCAGCACCTTGTGGCCGGGGCCACCGGTGTCACGCAGGGGCAGTTGGGGCGCGGGAGCCGCCGCCGGGGTCACGGGCAGCTCTGGGGGCACGGCCTGCGCCGCCGTAAACGCCACGGCCGAGGGTACCAGCACGCCCTTAGCCGTGGCTTCGTGCTCCACATCGGGCACGCTCACCTGACCCAGGGCTTTGTAAAACTCCTCCAGCTCGCGTTTGGCCTGCTCCGTGGGCCGGGGCGGAATCTGCCGCTCGTAGGCATCAGGGCGGGCATTTTTGTCGCGGGGAGAGGCTTTGCTGCCAGCCGCCCGGGCCGCGGCCGAAGCCAGGGCATCGCGGGGAGCATCGTCGGGGTCGAAGGAGCTCCGCTCGTTCCCCGAAAGGCGCAGGGGCTGAATAGGTGCGAAGTTCACGTCGCCGTCGAAGTCCAGGGAGGGCGCCATGTTGTGCAACCCCAGGCTTTGCTTCACGGCGGCCCGCACAATGGCATACACGGTTTTCTCGTCCTCAAACTTGATTTCCGTCTTCGTAGGATGCACGTTGATGTCAATGGTCTTGGGGTCGAGCTCGAGAAACAGCACGTAAAACGGGTGCGTGTCTTTGGGGAGCAGGCCATCATAGGCCGTAAGCACGGCGTGGTTAAGGTAGGCCGAGCGGATAAAGCGGTTGTTAACGAAAAAGAACTGGTCGCCCCGGCTTTTTTTGGCCGACTCCGGCTTACCAATGAACCCGCGCACGGCAATAAAAGGGGTGACTTCCTCCACCTGAGCCAGTTGCTCCTTATAAGAGTTGCCGAGCACGGCCACAATGCGCTGGCTAAGCTTGCCGGCCGGCAGGTTAAACACCTCCAGCTCATTCTGATACAGTGAGAACGTAATCTGCGGATTCGCCAGCGCCACATGCTGAAACTCGTCTAGGATATGGCGCATCTCCACCGCATTGCTTTTCAGAAAGTTACGCCGCGCCGGCACATTGAAGAACAGGTTCTTCACGCTGATGCTGGTGCCATCGGGGCAAGCCACGGGCTGCTGGCTGCTGATCTGGGAGCCTTCTACCAGCAGCAGGGAGCCGGTGTCCTGGTCGCGCTGCTTGGTGCGCAGCTCCACCTGGGCCACGGCGGCAATGGAAGCCAGGGCCTCGCCCCGGAACCCCAGCGTGCGGATGCGGAACAGGTCGTCGGTGGTGCGGATTTTGCTGGTGGCATGGCGCTCCAGGCTCATGCGCGCATCGGTGGGGCTCATGCCGGCGCCATTGTCGACCACCTGCACCAGTTGCTTGCCGGCGTCCTTCACAATAAGCTGCACCTGGGTGGCGTTGGCATCAACGGCATTTTCGAGCAGCTCTTTCACTACCGAGGCCGGCCGCTGCACCACCTCGCCAGCGGCAATCTGGTTGGCCAGGTATTCGGGTAAGAGCTGGATAACATCGGGCATGCGAAAAGAAAAAACTAGGCTTGAAAATGAACGGGTTACCGAAAAAAAATTCAACTGGCACGATATTCAACGCGTCCAGCCCCGGGAAATTATCCGTAAGTTTGCGGTCAGCCTGTACCCGTAGGGTATCGGTCGGAGGCCCGAATTGGGGCAGTGAGAAGCGCGTTTACCGGGAAGTTTGGCGTGGCGCCAAAGGGTAAACAGCCGCCCCGGCGGGAACTTTTCAGTGCTGGCAAAAGTAGGGGTATTTCCGCTCGCATTCAATTGTAGGCCACCATAACGGGAGTAGATGCTAAAGGATTTTCGAATTAGGCTCTTACTGGTTTTTCTCGCCTTTACGGGTCTAATCATTTCATCTTCTGCCCCTAAGGACAAGGACATTCGGCCGTCCAGCGCCGCCGAGCAGTCGTGGGTAGATAGCGTTTTCACCTCGCTCACCCCCGACCAGCGCCTCGGGCAGCTGTTTATGGTTGCGGCTTATTCCAACAAGGACCGCAAGCACGCCCAGTACCTGGAGTTCCTGATCAAGAACTACAACATTGGCGGGCTGATGTTTTTGCAGGGCGGCCCCCGCCGGCAGGCTCTGCTCACCAACCGTTACCAGAGCACCGCCCAGGTGCCGTTGCTCATTGCCATGGATGCGGAATGGGGCCTCGACATGCGCCTTGATTCCAGCATGCACTTCGCCAAGCAGATGACGCTGGGCGCCATGGACGACGACCAGTACGTGTACCAGATGGGCCGCGAAATTGCCCTCAAGCTCAAAACCCTGGGCGTGCACGTGAGCTTCTCGCCGGTGATGGACGTCAACTCTAATCCGTCGAACCCGGTTATTGGCAACCGCTCCTTCGGCGAAAGCAAGGAAGACGTAGCCAAGCTGGGCGTAGCCTACGTGCGGGGCCTGCAGGACCACGGCGTTATTGCCGTAGCCAAGCACTTCCCCGGCCACGGCGACACCGATACCGATTCGCACGTAGCCCTACCGGTTATCAATACCGACATGGCCCGCTTGTCGAGTGTAGACCTTTACCCCTTCCAGAAATCGTTTGAAGCCGGCGTGATGGGCGTGATGGTGGCCCACTTGTACATGCCGCTGTTTGATACGCTCCGCACCCAGTCTACTACCCTTTCGCGCAACCTCGTAACGGGCTTGCTGAAGGAGAAGATGAACTACAAAGGCCTGGTTTTCACCGATGCGCTCAACATGAAGAGCGTCTCGAACCTCTATAAGGCTGGCGAGCTGGATGCCCTGGCCCTGATGGCGGGCAACGACGTGCTGCTGTTTTCGGAGGATGTGCCCATGGCCGTCCAGAAGATCAAAGAAATGGTGGCGGCCAACCGCATTTCCCAGGAGGACATCGACTACCGGGTACGCAAGATCCTGCGGGCCAAGTTCTGGGCCGGGCTCAACCGTTACCAGCCAGTAGATGTAGCGCGCCTGACTGAAAACCTGAACCGACCCCTGAGCCGTGCTGTGCAGCAGAGCATCTACGAGCACGCCATTACGGTGGTCAAAAACCAGGACGACCTGCTGCCCTTCCACCGGCTCGACACCTTGCGCATGGCGTCTATTGCTATTGGCGCCCCGGTTGGCAACGTGCTGGGCCAGACTATGGGCAATTACCTGCCCTGCGCTACGTATGCCGTACCCAATCGGTATGCCCCCGACTCTACCTTCGACCGGCTGGTGAGCCGCCTGGCCCCTTATAATACGGTGGTGGTGAGCCTGCACAGCATGAACAACACGCCCACGCACAGCTACGGGCTGGGCGAAGGGGCACTGCGCTTTATTCAGCGCCTGCAGGCCAACCCCAAGCAAAAAGTGGTGGTAGTGGCCATGGGCAATGCCTACGCGCTGAAATACCTGGAAAGCGCCCGGACGCTGGTGTGCGGCTACGAAGACAACGCGGCTTCGCAGCTGGTGGTACCGCAAATCCTGTTCGGAGCCCTGCCCGCCAAAGGCCAGCTGCCCGTTACAGTTTCGGAAAACCTGAAAGCAGGCACCGGCCTGCCTACGCCTGACTTCCGGCGCCTGCGCTATGGTACTCCCGAAAGCGTGGGCATGGATTCGCGTATCCTGGCCCAGATCGACAACATTGCCCTCGAAACCGTGGCCTACGCCGCGTCGCCGGGGGGGCAGATCCTGGTAGCCAAAGACGGCGTAGTGGTGTATGAGAAAAGCTACGGCTATACCACCTACGATAAAGCTAATCCCGTTACCAGCTCCACGCTCTACGATATTGCCTCGGTAACGAAAGTGGCGGGTACCCTGCAGGCCATCATGTACCTGAAAGACCAGGGCAAGCTTAACCTTGACGCCAAGCTTTCCGACTACCTGCCCGAGCTGAAGAACTCCAATAAGAAGGACATGGTAGTGCGCGATGTGCTGCTCCACCAAGCGGGCCTCAAGCCCGGCATTCCCTTCTGGGAGCGGACGGTGACAAAAACGGGTCTCAAGCCCACCTTCTACGCCAGCACCCGCACCGACGCGTTTCCGCGCGAGGTAGTGCCTGGCACCTACAGCACCAAATCGGCCGAGGACTCCATGTGGGTGTGGACGGTACGCTCGGGGCTTTTGCCGAAAGTAAAAGGCAAGTACCCGGCTGAGTACAGCGACTTGAGCTTTATCGTACTCAAGCGACTGAGCGAGAAGCTGCTGGGCCAGCCCATTGAGAAGTTCCTGCAGGAAAACATCTACGGCCCGCTGGGGCTGGCTACGATGACTTACCACCCGCTGGATAAGTTTCCCAAGTCCTGCATTGCGCCCACCGAAAACGACACCTACTACCGCCACACGCTGGTGCAAGGCACCGTGCATGACCAAGCCGCCGCCATGATTGGCGGCGTGAGTGGGCACGCCGGCTTGTTCTCGAATGCCAACGACTTGGCTATTCTCATGCAGATGAACCTGCAGAACGGCCGCTACGGCGGACAGCGGTACTTCCAGAGCCCGGTAGTGGCCGAGTTTGCCCGCTCTACGGAAGCTGGCAACCGCCGCGGCCTGGGCTGGGACCACGGCGACCCTAGCAAGCCCGAAGGACCCACCAGCAACCTCTCCCCTGCCAGCACCTTCGGCCACACCGGCTTCACGGGCACCTGCGTGTGGATGGACCCCGAAAACAAAATCGTGTATATCTTTCTTTCCAATCGGGTGTACCCCGACGCGGGTAACAACAAGCTGCGTCAGCTCAACATCCGTACGCGCATCCACGACGTTATCTACAAGTCCTTACAGAAAACATGATCTGTTGTCCTGCGTTCTGCGCTTCTTAACTGATTTTGCCGATTGGCGGCGGACCATCTTCCCAGATGATTCGCCGCCAGTTTTTTTGTAAGGTGCAGCTTTCGGTGTTATCCGCTGTATTTCCTGTTACTCACCTCCCACCGGGCGCCTTTGCTCCTCTCCCGCTCCTGCTAAAGCATCCATCTCATGAACATTGGCATTGTCTGCTACCCCACCTTCGGCGGCTCCGGCGTAGTAGCCACTGAACTAGGCAAAGCCCTGGCCCTGAAAGGTCACCGCGTGCACTTCATCACCTACAGCCAGCCCGTACGGCTCGACTTCTTCAACGAGAACCTGTTCTACCACGAGGTGTTTGTGCCGGCGTATCCGCTGTTTCAGTTCCCACCCTACGAGCTGGCGCTGGCTTCCAAAATGGTAGATATTGTGCAAAATGAGAAGCTGGACGTGCTGCACGTGCACTACGCCATTCCGCACGCCTCCGCAGCCTTCATGGCCAAGCAGATTCTGCTCACCAAAGGCATCCGGGTGCCCATCATCACCACGTTGCACGGCACCGATATTACCCTGGTAGGCAAGGATGCCAGCTACGAGCCGGTAGTTACCTTCAGCATCAACCAGTCGGATGGCGTAACGGCGGTTTCGGCGGATTTGCGCAAGGAGACTTACGAGTACTTTGCCATTGAGAAGGACATCGAGGTGATTCCCAACTTCATCAATCTGACCCGCTTCAAAAAGCAGGACAAGAGCCACTTCAAAGCCGCTATTGCCCCCGATGGGGAAAAGCTGCTGATTCATACGTCCAACTTTCGCTCGGTGAAGCGGGTGGAAGATGTGGTGCGCATCTTCGATGGCGTGCGGCAGCAGGTACCCGCTAAGCTGCTGCTGGTGGGCGACGGTCCTGACCGACCCCGCATCGAGAAGCTGTGCCGCGACCTGGGCCTGTCCAGCCACGACGTACGCTTCCTGGGTAAGCTCGAAGCCGTGGAAGAAGTGCTGAGCGTATCGGACCTGTTCCTGATGCCTTCCGAGAAAGAAAGCTTCGGGTTGGCTGCCCTGGAGGCCATGTCGTGCGAAGTACCCGTCATCAGCACCGATGCCGGCGGTATTCCGGAGCTGAACGAGCATGATCTGACCGGCATGGTCAGCCAGGTAGGCGACGTAGATGATATGGTGAAAAACGCGCTGTACGTGCTGGCCGACGAAAACCTGCCGCGCTTCAAAGCCGCTGCCCGGGCCCACGCCGAGCTATTCGCCACCGACAAAATCGTCCCACTCTACGAAGCCTGCTACCAGCGCGCTATCGACTCGGTAATGGCTAATTTATAAATGTGTTAATGGGGTTGAATGTGCTGAGGTGCTAATGAAAGAACAACCATTAGCACCTCAGCACATTCAACCACTGGCACCTTTAAAACAGGCTGGCGGCTTCGCGCTTTACAGCCAGCAGCGCCTGGGCCGTGGGGTCGGTTTCTTCTACCATCATGGTTTCCAGCACGCGCTTGGCCAGTTCCGTGCCCCGCGCCTGTTGTGGAGTTGGCAGGGCATGGTAAGCGCGGTTTACCATCGTCAGGATATTTTCCTTGGCTTGCTTCACGTATTCCCAGGTTTCGGGGCTCATGTACAGCTGCTGGCTCAGGTTGTGCTCGTACTCGGCCCGAATTTCCTGCTGCAACAGCCGATGGTAGTCGGCCGCCGTTTGTCCGGCGCTGCTGAGGCGAACCAACAGATTGTTGGGGGTAATGCGCTCCAGCAGCAGCGTGATGCGTTCATAGGCCTGCAAACGGAGCGGCAAGGTGGTCTTGCTGTTTTCGAGGCGAAGCTCAATCAGCCGGCGTTGCTGCTCTTTTTCCAGGTGCTGCTGTACCAGCCAGATAATGGCTCCTCCCACAATAATGGCCGGCAGAATAATTTTTAGCAGGTCGAAAACGTACGTGGAAGTATCCATAAAAGGAGAAAGAGAAGAAAAAGATGAAGACAAACGAGAGCAGAAGGCGTGCAAAGATATACGTTGAACCAGCGGGGCTAGCTGCGTGTTATAGCTCCAAACCGGAATGTGGTATGGCAGCTTCCGGCGTTGTATCTTTGCCGCCTACTTTTCTTCTACTGCACACACTATGGCAACCGCCACGAAACTTGCTCCCATCAACCTCACGCCCCGGGCGCTGGAAGAGGTGAAAAACATTCTCCGTGACAAGAACGTCCCGGCCGAATATGGCCTGCGCGTGGGCGTGCAGGGCGGCGGCTGCTCGGGCCTGAGCTACCTGCTGGGCTTCGACAAACCCAAGGAACAGGACGAGACCTTCGACCTGGACGGGGTTCGGCTGGTGATGGATAAGAAGCACGCCATGTACGTGATGGGCATGGAAGTTGACTTTCAGGACGGCCTGAATGCCCGCGGCTTCGTCTTCAACAACCCCCAGGCCAAGAGCACCTGCGGCTGCGGTTCTTCGTTCTCGGCGTAAGCACTTCTTTTAAAATTTTGTATAAGCAAAAGCCCCGGCAACTTTGGTTGTCGGGGCTTTTCTGTTACCCCTTTTCATCTTGCGCAGAGAAAAGTGAGCTGAACAATACTTAATACGTCTTCGTCATATCGGCCGGCACTACCAGCACAAAATCGGCTTTTCGTAGATTTTCCTTATCCAGCTTCTGAAGCTGCTCCTGGGTAACGGTGCTGATGGTGCGGATGCGCAACGTGGGCTCGGCCTGACGCAGATACCATACAATGCCGTCGTGGTTGTCGGAGTGGTAGCTGCCGTTGAGGTGGAGCAGCAGCTGGCCGGGCTGACGGCTCTGGCGGATAAAATGGGCCATAGTCGCGTCTTTCAGGGCTTGGGCCTGGATAATGTTCTGCACGCCGACCGCGTGCGCCGCGTCGCCCCCGAACATCTTGGCCATGTTGGCGTAGCCGGGCAGCGTGAAATCAACGGTGATGGGCAGCGGGGCCAGCCAGGCTTTTTCCTCGGCGGGCAGGCTTTCCAGGGCCGACAAGCCGCCTTTGGCAACCTGCGAGGCGTAGCGTCGCGGCACGTTGGTGCCCACTACCGCAAACTTTTGCTGGCGGGCCAGTTGGAGCAGCGGTTTGTAGTCGGTGGCGTAATTGGGCCAGGGGCGGCTTTGCTCCTCGAAGGCCTGGTCGGGTAGCTCGCCGGTGTTGTACTGCTGCACCAGGGGCTGCACGTCGCGCTCAAACATTTCCAGCCCCAGCACCAACTGCCCGGTTTTGCGCTGGGCCAGCTCCTTAACTACCTGTAGCTCCAGCCAGTGCGCCATGGGGTCATTGTGCTGCTCCCCGAACAGCACCACTTCGGCACTGGCCAAGTCTTTCAGCATCGTGCCGAAGCTTACGGGTTTGCCTTCGGCGGTGAACAGGCGGTAAGCGGGCCGGTCCTGGGCCTGCATACCAGGCACCGCCAGCAGACAAAGAGCCAACGCCCAAATGATGCGGCGCTTAATCATCCCAGTCACGGTCGCCATCGGAGGTTGGCCCCACGCTGATGGTCCAGTAGGGTGTGCAGATAACCTGCGCCCCAGACGTGCTGCTCAGCGTTTCGGTATCGTACACCACCCCGTTTACCAGCATATCGAGCTTCAGGTAGCTGCCCGGGCGGGGGTGCGTGGCGGCGTCGCAGGTAGCTTTACGGAGCACAATGGTGGCCAGCACATCGTCGTACACGCCGAACTCGCCCAATTGGTACGTGGTATCGGCGGAAACGGCGTAGGTATGGTGGCCGCTGGGCCCTGCCTCGGGCTTGGTAAGAGTATTGCGGGTAGAAACATAGTCCATTTCCGCTCCCAGGCCGGTCAGGTTTTCCCCTTTCACGCGCAACGCCACCGAAAAGCGGGTGGCATCTTTCAGCTCTTCGAGTTTATCCTGGCAGGCGGCCAGCGGCAGCAGGGCCAGCCACAAGCCCAATCGGGGTATATTTTTGAACATAGCAGGGTAGGTTAAGGCAGGAGCAAGATACGCGTTCCGGCCCAGCCTTTCCGGGCTAGAAGCTTTCAATAATACTTGTACCCACTCGTTTTGCCGTTGTATATGGTTTGTCCGGAAAGCGAAAAGGTATGTACAAGCAGAGGCGAGACAGTGTACCGCTGTTTTGGATCTTCCCAAAGCAGCGGTACAAGCAACCTACTACGAATAAGACAACCGGGTATCAGCAAAAAGCCCCACAGCGGCGAGCTGTGGGGCTTGTAAGAGCGTCAGATCAGGCTACTACCCTTTGTAGAACAGCCACTTCGACAGCTCCCCGTAGCTTACTTTCTTGCCGTACATGAGGATGCCTACGCGGTAGATGCGGCCCGCCAGCCAGATGGTGCCCAGAAAGCCGGCAATAAGCAGCACCATCGACACGGCCAGCTGCCACATGGGCACGCCCCCAAAGGGCAGGCGCATCATCATGGCAATGGGCGAGGTAAACGGAATCATCGACATCCAGACGGCCACCTGGCCGTTGGGGTTGGTGGTGAGCACGGCCTGCGACACCACGAAGGTGAGCACCAGCGGCATGGTCACTGGCATCATAAACTGCTGGGTGTCGGTTTCGCTGTCCACGGCCGAGCCGATGGCCCCGAACAGAGCGCCGTAGAACAAGTAGCCGCCGAGGAAGTAAAACAGGAAGCAGGCGGCCAGCAAAGGCATGTTCAGGTCGGCACTGTGCAGGGCCTGGGAGAATTTAGCTGCTATGTTCTCTTTCTGAGCTTCTTTCTGCGCCGGCGTAGTAGCTCCCGCCACCGCCGTGGTCCGGGAGGCGCGCTCGGCCACTACCTTATCGGGACTCACGGAGCCGGCCATCACGGAGCTGATGCCAAACGACAGCAAAACCCACAGCGCCAGCTGGGTGAAGCCCACGCCGGCAATTCCCAGCACCTTGCCCATCATCAACTGGAAGGGCTTCACCGAGGAAATAACCACTTCCACGATGCGGTTGGTTTTCTCCTCCATCACCCCGCGCATAATCTGCACCCCGTAGATGAAGATGAAAATGTAAATCAGGAAGCCGAAAAAGTAGGCCACGCCCGTGCTGATGCCCGTGCTGGAGCTTTTCTCGCCCTCGTCGCTTAAGCTCACCGTTTGCAGGTCCACATCCACTTTCAGGTTATCGAGCACGGCCCGGTCGATGCCGGCGGCCCGCAGGCGCTGGTTTTCAATGGCTTTGTTCACGGAGCGCCGAATGTCGTTTTCCAGCGACAGGCCTAGTCCTTTGCGTGAAAACACCTGAAAGCCGGTAGGATTGGTTACGTCCAGCTTAGGCACGTAAAGCAGGGCGTCGTACTTGGCCTTCTTAAACTCCGCCTTGGCTGCAGTAAGATCTGCCGACACCCGCGTAAAGCTGATATCGTCCTTGGCCTCGGGCAATCTATCGGTAAACAGCCCGCCAGCATCGGCTACGGCTACTACTTTGCCATTGTCGGAGAGCGTGGCTATCAGGATGGGTACGGCAAACAGGGCCGCCGTAAGCAGGGGCCCAATCAGGGACATGATGACGAAGCTTTTTTTGCGCACGCGGGTGAGGTATTCGCGCTGGGCAATCAGCCAGATTTTAGACATAGCTCGGGAGTTGAGGTCGGTTGAGAGAGGAAAGACTTGTGGGCAAGGTTACGCGGGCATCGAGTCGGTTTCGGGCACGTAGTCGGGGTGGGTTTCGCGCACGCGCCGGATAAAGATTTCGTTGATGCTCGGAATCTGCTCCCGGAAGGCCTGCACTTCCACCTGCCCGGCCCCAATGAGGTAGCGCAGCAGATCGTTGGGCGTGCCGTGCACAATGCGGATGCGGGCGTAGAAGTGGCCGTTTTCGCGCTCCTTCTGCTCCAGCACCTCAAAATCGGGGTGGATGAGCAGGAGCTTGCCGGTGCCTTCTACTTGGTAGGTCTGGCTGCGGTAGGCATTGCGCACGTCGCGCACGCGGCCGTCCAGCACTTTCTGGGAGCGGTTGATGAGGGCAATATGGTCGCACATTTCCTCCACCGACTCCATGCGGTGGGTGGAGAAAATAATGCTGGTGCCCTGGTCGCGCATGGCCAGGATTTCGTCCTTCAGCAGGTTCGCATTGATGGGGTCGAAGCCCGAGAATGGCTCATCAAGAATGAGCAGGGCCGGGTCGTGCAGCACGGTAGCCACAAACTGGATCTTCTGCTGCATGCCCTTGCTGAGGTCCTCCACGTTTTTATCGGCCCAGGTCTTGATGTCAAACCGGTCCAGCCACCGCTTGATTTTAGTTGTTGCATCGGCCTTCGACAAGCCCTTGAGCTGGGCCAGGTACAGCAGCTGCTCGCCCACTTTCATCTTCTTGTAGAGGCCGCGCTCCTCGGGCAGATAGCCAATCTGCCCGATGTGCGAGGGATTCAGCGGCTCTCCGCGGAAAAGCACCTGGCCGCCATCGGGGCCGGTAATCTGGGTGATGATGCGGATCAGGGAGGTTTTGCCAGCTCCGTTGGGGCCCAGCAGCCCGAAGATGGAGCCCTCGGGCACTTCCAGGCTCACGCCATCGAGGGCGGTGTGGCTGGCGTACTGCTTACGAACGTCTTGGACTTGTAGAATGGGTTTCATAGCTCAGAAAGGCCAAAAGGAAGAGAGTTGCTTGTGTAATATTACAGGATTCAAATGCAGGTTGCGTAGAAATTCCAACCAAACGGGCTGCTACCAGGGTTGAACGGGCATAAAACGCCCCCGAACCGCGCCACCCCCACCCCATCAGCTCACGTCCTCCAGTTCCCGGAGGGCAGCTTCCAGCTGGTCGAGGTGCCGGCCATAGCGGCGCTGGTGCTCCCGCTTCCCCACGACAAAAGCAGCGTAGATGACACCTACCACAGCCAGTGCCACGCCTATCGCTACGAGCAGATGCCAGTTCCCGGCAGATTGAGGGGCATTCAGGTAAGCCTGCAAGTCCTTAAAACGCACCACAACTACCGTGATAACCAGCATGACCAGCGACACTACCCCTACATAGTCGTGCAGGCGCATGAGCTGGCGAAACTGGACGATGCGGCTGTTCAGCGCATCAAATAAGTTGGCCTGTTGCTGCTCCATTTCCCGGATTATCTGCAGACGCCGGTAAACAATAAAGCCAACCACTACCAGCATGAGCAGTACGCCTGCTGCAAACCGCTGCAGACTCACGGAGTGGCGGGCAAAAACCAGGACATTCAAGACATTCAGCCCGAAGGCCATGATTACCCAACTTAGCTCTTTGGAAGCATTTTTTTTCAGGCGTAGCAAAGGGTTCAACGAGTTGGATGCGGTGCGTATGGTCCGGAGTGTCTGTTCGGTGGCGGGTACCTCAGTAGCGGGTACCGTAGCTGACAGCTTCCACCTTTGGCGAAAATCATCGAGTTCCATCAGGCAACGAGGGGAAGAAGTTGGCGAAGCTTATCCTGCACGCGGTGCATTTTCACGCGTACATTATTCTGGGTGATGCCGAGGATGTCGGCCATTTCCTCGTAAGTGCGCTCTTCGAGGTAGAGCAACACGAAGGCCTTTTCTACCTGGGAAAGCCGCTCAATAGCGCGGTAAAGCTGGGCCAGATCGTCGGCGTCGGGGCCATCGGGCGTGGGGGTGGGTAGGTCGGGCAGAGTGGCGGCGCCAAAGTAGGCGGGGTCGGGCATACGGGTGCGGCGGCGCAGATCCGATATGGCCACGTTCAGGGCCACGCGGTAAAGCCAGGTACTGACTTTGATGTCGGCGCGGGCTGCATAGCGTGGCCAGGCCCGCCACAACTGCAATACTATCTCCTGGTAAAGATCCTGACGGTCGTCGGCATCGGGGCAGTACAGGCGCGCCGCCCGCCGCAGCAGCGGCTGGTACTCATTAAGCAGCTTAAGGAACTCCGGCGTCGGGGCAGCAGACATGCGGCAGGTAAGTTTGCTGCATATATCGGCGCTTTGGCGGCGGCATTACAGGCGACCGGAAAAATATTTTCCGGCTACCACCGGCCTTGTTCCAACCGTGTACCTTATTGCGGACACAATTCAGAATAGGGTGCAGACGTGTACCTTATTCTGAAAGTAGTACGGAATAGGGTACTAGCTCATTTATCTCCGTAAAGCAATTGAGTAACAGGTTACGAACAGCAACCGGCACGGGCCCATAAACTATGACTGGTCAGGAACACAACGAAGCGGTAGAGATGCTTCGGCTTCGCTCAGCAGGACGTTCCTGTAATTTAAAACATCCGACCCACGCGCACGAAAAAGCCCGCCCTTCCCTATCGGGAAAGGCGGGCCAAACAATCGTCTACAAAATCCGCGCTAATCCGTGGTCTTATTGGAAATACTCCTTCACACGCTCGAAAAAGCCCTTTTCGTTTTTGCCGGGATTAGGCGTGAAGTTGCGGGCGTCGCGCAGCTTCTCAAGTAGCTCCCGCTCTTCGTTGGTCACGTTCTTGGGCGTCCACACGCTGAGGTGAATGAGCTGGTCGCCGCGACCGTAGCCGTTCAGGTCCTTGATGCCCTTGCCGCGCAAGCGCAGGATTTTACCCGGCTGGGTGCCCGGCTCCACCTTGATCTTCACCTTGCCTTCGATGGTGGGCACCTCCAGGTTAGCCCCCAAGGCGGCATCGACGAAGCTGATGTACTGCTCGAACATAATGTTGTTGCCGTCGCGCTTGAGCGTCTCGTGCGGCTCCTCCTCAATCTGAATAAGCAGGTCGCCGGGCACGCCGCCGCGCTCCGGGAAGTTGCCTTTGCCGTTCATGCTCAGCTGCATGCCCTCGGCCACCCCCGCCGGAATGTTGATCGGAATAACTTCCTCGTTGAGCTGGCGGCCGTCGCCGTGGCACACGTCGCACTTGCTGGTTACTACTTTGCCTTCGCCGTCGCAGGTGGGGCAGGTAGAGGCACTCACCATCTGGCCCAGCATGGTTTGCACTACGCGCTTCACTTGGCCCTGGCCCTGGCAGGTCTGGCAGGTTTTGAGGTCGGTGCCGTTTTTGGCACCGGTGCCGGAGCAGGTGTTGCAGGCCACGTAGCGCTTCACCTTGATCTTTTTCTCCACGCCGTTGGCTACCTCTTCCAGGTCGAGCTTGAGCTTGATGCGCAGGTTGGAGCCCTTGCGCACACGCCGGCCACCCTGACCGCGGCCCCCGCCCCCGAAGAAGCCCTCGAAGCCGCCGCCCCCGAAAATGTCGCCGAACTGGGAGAAGATATCCTCCATGTTGGGGCCAGCTCCGCCGCCGCCCATGCCCTGGTGGCCGTACCGGTCGTAGCGGGCGCGCTTCTGCTCGTCGCTCAGCACTTCGTACGCCTCAGCCGCCTCCTTGAACTTGTCTTCGGCGGTGGGGTCGTCGGGGTTTTTATCGGGGTGATACTTGATGGCCACCTTGCGGTAGGCCTTCTTAATCTCGTCGCCCGAAGCGTTTTTGGCTACGCCCAGTATTTCGTAAAAATCTCGCTTCGTTGCCATGGTTCTCTGTCACTAAATGTCATGCTGAGCTTACTGAAGCAGCTCCACAGTTTGGGGTAATTTCTTTTGCAACGAAGCGGTATAGCGGCTTCGTTCCGCTCAGGATGACAGGTCTTTACTGTGTTTATTTACTGACCCAATACCACCTTGGCGTGGCGGATTACCCGGTCGCCGAGGGAGTAGCCTTTCTCCACCTCATCCACGATTTTGCCCTTCAGGTCTTCCGAGGGAGCCGGAATCTGGGTAATGGCTTCGTGCAGCTCGGGGTCAAAATCTCCCCCCTTGGCTTCCATGGTCACCAGGCCTTTCTGGCTTAGGGTTTTCTGGAGCTTGTTGTAGATGATGTCCACGCTTTCGCGCACGGCACCGGCATCTTCGGTTTCCTTGGTGTGGTGACGGGCCCGGTCGAAGTCATCGAGGACGGGCAGCAAAGCCACCATCAGCTCCTGGTTGGCCGTTTTGAACAGATCGGCGCGCTCCTTAGTGGTGCGGCGCTTGTAGTTCTCAAACTCGGCGGCCAGGCGCAGGTATTTATCTTTCAGGTCAGCCAGCTCGGCATCGGTTTTGGAGCCGGAGGCATGGGGGGCTCCCTCCGAAGCCGCCGCTTCGCCGGGGCCGGTGGTTTCCTCGGTCATTTCGCCAGCTACGTGGTCGGCGTTGCCGGTCAGGTTGTCGTCTTGCGGCAGGTTTTGTTCGTCAGCCATTTTCGAAAAATATCGTCGGAAGGGGTTTTTCACGGGATTCGCCGTTGGGCACCCTGCGGGCGCAAGGAGTTTGCCAAAGGGGTTAGGGCTGCCAGTTTGGCACAAGTGTAGATTGCATAAGCAGAACGTCATTCTGAGCGCAGCCGAGGAATCTTGCTAGTGTGGTAATTACTATTACAACCTCAACCCGCAAGATTCCTCGGCTGCGCTCGGAATGACGACCTATTTGTACTTCTTACTTGGCATGCAGCGTCTGCCAGATCAAGTCTTTTAGCTGTTGGATGTTTTTGTTCGTGAGGCTGGAAATGAAGATGGTGGGAAGGTCGGTGGGCAGCGTGGCCCGGATTTCGGCTTCCAGCTCCTCGTCCAGCATATCCGATTTGGTAATGGCCAGCAGGCGCTGCTTGTCCAACAGTTCAGGGTTGAACTGCTGTAACTCACTTAGCAGCACTTGATATTCGGCGTTGATATCGGGCGAGTCGCAGCTGATCATGAACAGCAGGATGGAGTTGCGCTCGATATGACGCAGGAAGCGGTGGCCCAGCCCCCGCCCTTCCGCCGCGCCCTCAATAATGCCGGGAATGTCGGCCATCACGAAGGACTTATAGTCGCGGTAAGCCACCACGCCCAGGTTGGGCGTGAGCGTGGTGAAGGCGTAATCGGCAATCTTGGGCTTGGCGGCCGATACCACCGAGAGCAGGGTACTTTTGCCGGCGTTGGGGAAGCCCACGAGGCCCACGTCGGCCAGCAGCTTCAGCTCCAGAATCACCCACTCGTCAATGCCCGGCTCACCGGGCTGGGCATAGCTGGGCGCCTGATTGGTGGCCGACTTAAAGTGGTCGTTGCCGAGGCCACCGCGGCCGCCGGGTGTGAGGATGAGGCGCTGCCCGTCCTCGGTTATTTCGAGCTTCTTCTCTCCCGTTTCGGCGTCGCGGGCCACAGTGCCCAGGGGCACTTGAATGATGATATCGTCGCCCTGCTTGCCGGAGCGGAGGTTTTCGCCGCCGCCTTCGCCCGCCTGCGCAATCAGGTGCTTCTGGTACTGCAGGTGCAGCAGCGTCCAGAGTTGGGAGCTGCCTTCGAGAATGATGTGGCCGCCCCGGCCACCGTCGCCACCATCGGGGCCGCCGTTGGGCAGGCCCTTGGCCCGGAAAAAGTGGTGCGAACCCGCCCCGCCTTTGCCCGAGCGGCAGTTGATTTTAACGTAGTCGATGAAGTTGTTGGAAGCCACTCTTGAGAAGTTAGGAGGTAGGAGCTAGAATTCAGAAGCAAATGAGCTCCTTAAATTCAGTCACTAACATGCGTTGTCTGAAAAACAGCTGTCATCCTGAGCGAAGCGAAGGACCTCACACCGAATGAACGTTGGACGCCGAAACGCCTCGTTCAGTCGTGGTAAGGTCCTTCGCTTCGCTCAGGATGACAGTTTTATGCGAACTAGAATCGCAAAGTTACGCTTTTACTTCGTCGGTTGCCTGGCGGCTGCTTTCGGAAGTGGCGGGCTGGTGCTGGTCGATGATACCGCAGATCTGCGCGAAGATGCTGTCGATGGCGCCGATGCCGTTGAGGGCGTGGAATTTTTGCTGCTGGGCGTAGTACCCGGCTACCTGGGCCGTTTCGGTGTTGTACACCGTCACGCGCTTGCGGATTTTCTCCTCGTTCTGGTCGTCGGGGCGGCCGGAGGTTTTGCCGCGCTCCAGCAGGCGCGTCACCAGCTCTTCCTCGGCTACTTCCAGGGCCACCATGCACGATACCTTGGTATCATGCTGAGCCAGCAGGGCGTCGAGGCTCTCGGCCTGGGGCACCGTGCGCGGGAAGCCGTCGAAAATAAAGCCGGCGGCCTGCTTGTTGTCGTTCAGGGCCGAGTTAATCATGCCGATAACCACTTCGTCGGGCACGAGCAGTCCTTCGTCCATGAGCTTTTTGGCCCGCAGGCCCAGCTCCGTACCCTGCGCAATCTGGGCACGCAGCAGGTCGCCGGTGGAAAGGTGCACCAGGTTGTAGCGGGCAATCAGTTTTTGGCTTTGCGTTCCTTTGCCGGCGCCGGGAGGGCCGAAGAGCACGATATTCAGCATATAGCGAGTGGTTTCGCGGAAAAGTAAATGAGGGCGGAGAGGAAAGATACTACTTCGCAGGCAAAAGCCGTTGTGGGCAGTTCAATAGAATATTGTCAAAAGTCAACTACCTAGATTACCGTGTACACGTCGGGGTAGTTGCGGCCCAGTCCATCGTAGTCGAGGCCGTAGCCCACGATGAAGTCATTGGGAATTTCCTGGCCGATGTAGCGCAGCTCTAGCTCATGCTGCAAGCACTCGGGCTTCAGAAACAGCGTGGCCACTTCCAGCGAGGCCGGCTTATGCTCGCCCAGCGTATCCAGGAGCATGCGCATGGTGTGGCCGGTATCCACAATGTCTTCCAGCAGCACCACGTGGCGGTCGGTGAGCTTTTCGTACAAGCCCATTACTTCCTGCACTTTGCCCGTGCTGCCGGTGCCCTGGTAGGAAGCCACCCGAATGAAGGTGATTTCGCAGGGAATGTGCAGTTGCTTCATCAGATCGGCCGCAAACATGAACGAGCCGTTCAGCACGGCTACAAACAACGGCTGCTTGCCGGCATAGTCGTGGTTGAGGCGGGCGGCCAGTGCCGTGACGGTAGCCTGGAGTTGCGCCGCCGACAAGTAGGGAGCAAATTGTTTGTCGTGCAGCGAGATGTTGGGTGGCGTCATTCGGCGCGGGGGATTGGTAGCGAGGCGAAAGCGAGGCCAAAGGTAGCTTATCTGGGGGAATGTGCTTCGTTAATGTGCTCATGTGAATGAATGTGCTGATGTCCTCCGCTGCGCTAATGTGAAAAATTTGGTTGAGTGTGCTGATGGGGAGCTTGTGTCTTGGCGAGCGGCGCGAAGCCATCCGTCCTGGGCAACGCTAGCATCCTTCTTCCAACAGAAAGCCCCTGACGTTTGAACATCAGGGGCTTTTCACCTTTTCAGGGCTGCGTGCGTTGTTCAGGACGGATTGACGCCGCTTGATGCGCGGAATGTCCTTCGTCCTCGCAATGACACGCGTCATTAGCACATCAGCACATTCAACCACATCAGCACATCAAGCTCTACCGGCCTTCCGTCACCAGCGTCAGGATAAAACGGGCGGCATCGGGGGCCAAATCGGCGTAGCGCACTTTGGGGCGCAGGCTTTCCACCGTTTTTTCGATGGGCTGAGGCATGGCCACGCCGCGGGCCGGAGGGGCATCCGGAGCCGCAATGTGCGGGGCAATTACCAGCGACACAATGCTCATAAGCTTGATGAGGATGTTCATGCTGGGGCCCGAAGTATCCTTGAACGGGTCACCCACGGTGTCGCCGGTTACGGAGGCTTTGTGCGCATCGGAGCCTTTGTACTGCATCACGCCGTCAATCAGCACCCCTTTCTCAAACGACTTTTTGGCATTGTCCCAGGCGCCGCCGGCGTTGCTCTGGAACATGGCCATCAGCACGCCCGATACCGTTACGCCGGCCAGGGTGCCGCCCAGTACTTCGGGCCCAAAGGTGAAGCCTACAATGATGGGGACGATGAGGGCAATGGCGCCCGGCAGCATCATCTCGCGGATGGCGGCCTGGGTGGAAATAGCCACGCATTTTTCGTACTCGGGGCGGCCAGTGCCTTCCATAATACCCGGAATCTCGCGGAACTGCCGGCGCACTTCCTGCACCATGGCCATGGCCGCCCGGCCTACCGCCGAAATAGCCAGCGCCGAGAAGATAAAGGGAATCATAGCCCCAACAAACAAACCGCCTAATACGCGGGCGTTGCTGATGTCAATGGACGTGATGTTGGCCGTGCCCATAAAGGCGGCAAACAAAGCCAGGGACGTAAGGGCCGCCGAGGCAATGGCAAAGCCCTTACCCGTAGCCGCGGTAGTGTTGCCCACCGCATCCAGAATATCGGTCCGCTCGCGCACTTCCTTGGGCAACTCGCTCATCTCGGCAATGCCGCCGGCGTTGTCGGCAATAGGCCCGAACGCGTCGATGGCCAGCTGCATAGCGGTAGTGGCCATCATGCCGGCGGCGGCAATGGCCACCCCATAGAGGCCCGCAAACTCATAGCTCAGGATAATGCCCGCAGCCAGCACAATGATGGGCAGCACGGTAGACTCCATACCAATGGCCAAGCCGCCGATAACGGTGGTGGCGTGACCGGTGCTGCTTTGGCGCACAATGCTCAGCACGGGCCGCTTGCCCATGGCCGTATAGTACTCCGTGATAATACTCATGAGTGTACCTACTACGAGCCCGACAGCTACGGCATAGAAAATATCCATAGCTGTGAAGGTGATGCCGCGAATCAGCAAAGAGCCGGAGGGAATCATCCACTTGATGAGAGCATAGGAAGCCACGGCCGAAACAACCACTGATACATAGTTGCCAAAGTTGAGAGCCGCCTGCACGTTACCACCTTCTTTCACGCGCACCAGTAGAATGCCGATGAGAGAAGCAATGATGCCCATGCCGGCAATGGCCATGGGCAGGAGAATGGGAGACAATCCATCAAATTGGTCGCCGGTGGCTACTACCTCGCGGCCCAGCACCATGGTAGCTAGAATGGTCGCCACGTAGGAGCCAAACAGGTCGGCGCCCATGCCGGCTACGTCGCCCACGTTGTCGCCTACGTTGTCGGCAATGGTAGCGGGGTTGCGCGGGTCGTCTTCCGGAATGCCGGCTTCTACTTTTCCCACCAAGTCAGCGCCCACGTCGGCCGCTTTGGTGTAGATGCCCCCCCCTACACGGGCAAACAGGGCAATGCTTTCGGCACCCAGGGAAAAGCCCGTTAGCACTTCCAGAGCCCGCTCCATCTCAATACCATTGGCGCTGCCGCCGTGGTTGAGCACGAACATCTGATAAAAGATGATGAACAGCGTGCCCAAGCCCAACACCGCCAGACCGGCCACGCCCATTCCCATCACGGAGCCGCCGGAGAAGGACACCTTCAGGGCCTGCGACAAGCTGGTACGAGCGGCCTGGGCCGTGCGCACGTTGGCTTTCGTGGCAATCTTCATCCCGATATAGCCCGCCAGCGCCGAGAATACGGCGCCGATGATAAAGGCCACCACAATGACCGGGCTTGACTTCTCCCCGGTGCTTCCGAGGTAGAAAAGAAACGCACTGGCAATGAGCCCAAATAGTGCCAGCACGCGGTACTCAGCGCGCAGGAAGGCAATGGCTCCGTCGGCTATGTAGCCGGCAATGGTGCGCATTCGTTCGTCGCCGGCATCCTGACGGGAAACCCAGCCAGAACGAAACCACGTGTACAGTAGAGCCAGCAAACCCAGCCCAGGTACTACGTAAAGAAATGGGGTCATAGAAAGATGGTGAAGAGGGTTGTGGTGGGAACAGGAAGCTAAAACGCGTAAAGGGCTGTAAAATAGAGGTTATTCCCTAAACGCCAAGTTTCTGCCGCCGCCTGATTTTTGCCACGCCCTCTTTCCAGCCCTACACTTTCCGGAAATAATTCACGGACACGCGCTCCGTCAGCCAGTACAACGCGTAGCAGACCAGCGCCACTACCGGCACGATGAGCAGGTAATACCGCTGATACCAAAACAGTTGACCCGTGGCGCTTACCAACATGCCGTAGCACAACAGCAGTAGCGGGAAATGGTAGAGGTACAGGGAGAAGCTGTAAACACCCAGCCGGTGCAGCACTCTAACCAGTAGATTTTTAGCGGAGACGTGTCCGGCCAGCAGTGCCAGCACGGCCACTACGGCCAGCACGGCGGAAACCAGCGCCGCCGCAATCTTGAATTTCACGAGGGCCAGCCCAATCAAGACCAGCAACATGCCGGCCAACCCTAGCCAGACCAGCCAGCGGGGCAGGCGGCGCACTTGCTCTACCACGGCCGTTTGTACCACTACATCGTAGAGGGCCACGCCCATGGCAAAAAACAGGTTGTACTGGAGCATGGAAGTGGACAGCCCACCGTACCCGAAACGCTCCAGCAGCACGCCAACCCCGTAGCTGATAACCGACAGCACGTAGTAGATGCGCGGGGTGCGCAAAACAAAGGGCACCAACAGGTAAAACAGGGCTTCGGGCAGCAAGGACCAGTACACTGTGTTGTGCCCCAGGTACTGCTCGCCCAGCTTTAGAAAGGCTAAAGAGCGCAGGGCCCCCACCAAGTTAAACTGGCGCAGTTCCTGCCAGGCGGTAGTCAGCGTCTGGTTTAGTTCACGGCCGGCTTCGGGCTGCAGTACCTGGGGTACTTGGGTAGCCAGCACCGTAAGTGCCAGCGCGGCCAGTACCAACGAAACCAAGAAGGGCGGATAGATGCGCACTACCCGGTTCAGGTAGAAGTCTTTGGGGCCGCGGTACTTGCGCTGCTGGGCATAATGAATGAAGAACCCCGACAGCACGAAAAAGAAAATGACCATCTCGTACCCCGCCGAGCTCAGCATATCCACGGCAAAGGCGGCATAATCTTTTATCCCCCACCCCGACCGCGGAAAGGCTTGCAGGTATTGCTGCCCACCCGACCACAAAATGAACTTGGCGTGGAATATCACAACGTAAAAGGCGCAGAACCCCCGCAAGGCGTGCAGAATATCCAGTTCTTGATACGATAGGCTACGCCGGGAAGCAGTGGTAGCAGGTGCCGTCATGTAGGAGAGAATGAAGTGAGCGTGGAGCGGGCGAAACCGCACAAAAGTAGAGAATAAGGCTTCAGCTACGGGCCTATAGTTTCTGCATCAGCACTTGGTAGAGTTGCTGCATGCTGTCGATATCGGCTTTGTGCACGATTTCGTTGGGGGTATGCACCTGGTCTTCCGGCGCTCCTACAAAGCACCAGTCCCAGGGCTGGGCGCCGTGCTGCAGCTCTTTGGCATCGGAGCCGCCGCTGCCTTCTACCTCCAGCTGATGCGCAATTCCAGCCTCCTGGGCCAACTGTCGAATCCGGTTCACGTAGGCCCGGCGGGGGATTAGCGAGTCGCGCAACTAAATTGCTACGCCCTGGCCGGCCTGCACGCCCTCCGTTACCCAGGTTATATCCGAAATCAGGGCTTGACGTACGCCGTAGTTCTCGTAGATGTACTTCGCCAAGTAGGCCACGCTCCCGCCCCCGTGCTCTTCCCAACAGGAAAAAGCAACAATTCCGTCTTCCAGCGTTTCGCAGAGCTTCAGGGCATTCCACACGCCCAGCCGGTTGTCCAGGTAGCAGCTTTGCACCGTGGTTTCAGTTTCCCGAAAGTCGCAGAAGTAGGTAAGCTCCGTGCCGCGCTCTATCTCGCGGTGGAAATCATAGCCCAGGGCCTTGGTTTCCTCGTCAACCGTGAGGATGCAGTCGATGGCCCCCTGGGCGTCCTCCCCTACCAGGCGGTAACCGGCTTTGGCATCGGGGCCGCCAATGCGCACCAGCTGCCGCCCGTACCGGACGGTAAAGCCAATGGAGTCGAGGTGGGCAAACACCGCTGTGCGTGGGGTACCAAACACCAGTAAAATGCAATCCTGAAACTCATCTCCCACCAATAGGGTTGGTTGTACGCGCCAGGCTGCTTTCTCCGCTGTGATGTACCTTTGTAAAAATTGGGACAGTGCGGCTTCGTTACCGGCCGGTGCCGGCAGCCGGCACAACGTGTGGAGTAGTTGCATGTCATCGTCTTAGCCGTCCAAATCTAGCATAATTGTCCTACTTTCGTTTTTTAGGCTCGGGGCGTTCTACTAGCCTTTTCCTAGCCGGAACAACGTATTCTCCCTCCTCTATGACCTTCCTTTCGCGTCTTGTTCTGGTGCTTCTCCTGTGCAGCGGCTCAGCCCTGGCTCAGGCCCAGGAGCCCGACACGGCGCGCAAAGCCGACCCCATCCGCAACATTCAGCTGCAGAATGTGGATGTAGCGCCCGGCGCCGTGGACACGAAAGGGTGGCTTTTGCTGGACAAAGACATCCAGATTGAGCTGGGCGGGGCGGTGGAAAACCTCTACAACTTCAAGTTCGACAAAGCCGAGCGGCAGTTTCGCTCCCTGCGCCGCCGCTACCCCAACCACCCCATGCCCTACTTTCTGCTGGGCCTGAGCACGTGGTGGAAGATTGTGCCGACCAACGTGCAAACGAAGCAGTACGACAAGCTCTTCTTTGCCTACATGGATACGGCCATCGTGAAGGGTGAAAAGCTTTATGAGCAGGACAACAAGAACTACGAGGCCTGCTTTTTTCTTTCGGCGGCTTACGGGTTCGATGCCCGCCTGAATGCCGAGCGCAAGAACTGGCGCAAGGCCACCGTCAGCAGCAAACGCTCCCTCGACTACCTCGAAAAAAGCAAGGAAGCCAACGGCCTCAGCCCGGAGTTCCTGTTCGGGCAGGCCTTGTTCAACTACTACGCCGTTTGGATTTCGGAAGAATACCCGCTGCTGCGGCCGGTCTTGCTGTTTTTCCCCAAGGGCAACCGCAAGCTGGGCCTGCAGCAACTGCGCAACGTGGCCGACAACGGGTTTTACACTGGCGCGGAGGCTAAAACCTTCCTGATGCGGATTCTTACCAATGAGGAAGATAATTCAGCCGCCGCCCTGCCCGTGGCCCGCTACCTGGCCAGCACGTATCCTGACAACGCTTACTTCCAACGGTTTTACGCGCTGCTATGCTTTCACGAAGGTGAGTTCATGGAGTTGGAACGGGTAAGCCGGGAAATCCTGGACAAGCTTAACCGCGGGATGCCCGGCTACGAGGGCATTAGCGGCCGCTACGCCACGTACTTCATGGGCTGGCTCATGCAAACCAAGTACAAGGACATGCAGAAGGCTCAGGACTATTTCCAGCGCTGCATCGTCTTTTCCGAGACTACCGGCGACACAGAAGGCGGCTTTTATATCTACGCCAACGTGAACCTGGCCCGCATGGCCAGCAAAGCCACCGATACGGCCACCGCCGTTCGCTACTACAAAACGGTAGCCGACAAAGCCAGCCATAAAACGGAGCAATACCGCGAAGCCGTGGCGTACCTGAAAAAACATAAGAAATAGGGCGGTGGTATAAAGACAGGTGATGCACACAAAAACGAGTGTTTGCAAAAGCCGCTTCTCAAAGGGCCTAAAGCAACTAATGCCACTGTCCAGAAAACCCTAATCACCTCCATTTATACCACCGCCAGAAATAGTAACTGATGAAGCTCCAAGACTTATTCGTAGGCCCTATATTTTTGATCATTTTTTACAGTATCGCTTTTTCACTTCGCAGTAGATTTACGAATTCCTATACAAAAAAATATTTTATACCTGCATTAACTTTGAAGTTTATTGGAGCCATTTCACTAGGACTAATGTATCAATTTTATTATGGAGATGGTAGTGGAAATGGCGGAGATACATTTAATTATTTCAAACACGCAGAGATAGTTTTTAACGCATTCACTGATTCAATTACTGCAGGATTTAAATTATTATTATCTAATGGAAATTATGATCCTGAAACAGCAAAATACACACCTCTTCTGTACTGGTATAAATCACCAACTGAGTTTTTTTTGGTAAAAATTGCATCGATAGCGAGCCTATTTTGTTTTAAAACTTATAGTGTAATGTCAATGTTTTTTGCAATATATAGCTTTAGTGGTGCCTGGGCTATGTATCAAGCATTTGTACATATAAAACCAACAGCTTATAAACAGTTAGCTTATGCATGCTTTTTCATCCCCTCAGTATTTTTCTGGGGGTCTGGATTAATGAAGGACTCCGTATGTATTGGTGCATTAGGATGGCTATTTTATTCTTTTTATAATGGAGCAATAAGGAAAAAAAATATTTTAACATGTGTTTTATGGGGTAGCTTATCTATATATTTTATATTTAAAATAAAAGTATATATATTATTATCGTTTTTACCACCTGCGCTAATATGGATCTTCATAGAAAATAGTAACAGAATTAAGAATAAGGCTTTGAGAACCGCCCTCAAACCATTCCTCATCTCCATTGGTATTATAACCGCTTTTTTTGGCTTAACTAACTTAACTGCAGGAGATGAGGAATACGATCTGGACAAGATTGGTGAAAGAACAAAAATTACCCAGGAATATTTGTATAGAAGAACAAAGGATCAGGGCTCAGCCTACAATATAGGAAGCTTTGATGGAAGTATTAGCAGCATAATAAATGTAGCTCCCCAAGCTGTAATTGTTAGTTTATTTCGACCTTTCATTTGGGAAGCCCGAAGCCCAGTCATGTTATTATCATCAATAGAATCCGGATTATTTTTATACATGACATTCATACTATTTTGGCGCACTGGTTTTTTTCGAAGTATCAAGCTAATTTCCGCTACACCTATTCTGTTTTTTTGTTTCATTTTCGCCATAGTATTAGCAATTGGAGTAGGCACTAACAGTGGAAATTTTGGAACCCTTGTTCGGTATAAAATACCACTAATGCCTTTTTACTTAGCTGCCCTTTATATAATGAGTGAGCTAGTGGGTAAGAAGAAAAATGTCAAAGAACGCCGTCCATCAGCACATATTAAATAATAATATTTGTAGTTTTTCAGCAAATGGATTGTATCATTGGGTCTAAACCAATTATTTCTGTAGTAAGCCCGGTTTATCAAGCTGAAGAATTGGTTGGTATATTGCTCAAACGTTTAGATGAAGCTCTCCATTTCTGGCCGGGCACCTACGAAGTTATCCTGGTGGATGACGGCAGCACGGATCGAAGCTGGCAGCTGATTGAGCAACACGCAGCACTGGATTCCCGCGTACGGGGCCTGCGCCTGAGCCGCAACTTCGGGCAGCACCACGCCATCACGGCCGGCCTCGACTTGAGCCAAGGCGAGTGGGTAATAGTCATGGACTGCGACCTGCAGGACCAGCCCGAGGAGATTGAGCGGCTGTATGCCAAAGCCCTGGAAGGCTACGACGTGGTGCTGGCTTGTCGGCAGGATCGGCAGGACTCTTGGCTTACCCGCAGTTTGTCCCGGGCATTTTATGCTACCCTCTCTTACCTCACAGGCACCCGGCAGGAGTATCAGGTGGCCAATTTTGGCATCTACCATCGGCGGGTGGTGGAGGTAGTCGGGCAGCTGCGGGAAAGTATCCGCTATTTTCCCACTATGGTGCGCTGGGCGGGCTTTCGGCAGGCCCTGCTGCCCGTGGCACACGCACGCAGCCACCGCCCTGCCTCCACCAGTTACACCCTGGCGCGGCGGGTGCGCTTGGCAACTGATGTGATGCTTGCTTACTCCGATAAGCCCCTGCGACTCACGGCTTATCTGGGTTTGCTGCTGGCGGGTGGCGCCTTCGTGCTAGGGCTGGTTACGTTGGTGCGCTGGCTGCTGGGCTATATTACCGTCCCCGGCTACGCCAGCCTATTTATTTCCATCAGCTTTTTCTCGGGGCTTATCCTACTTGGGTTAGGTGTGGTGGGGCTGTACGTCGGCAAAACCTTTGAGGGCGTACGCAACCGGCCGCTGTACGTCGTGGCCCAGACCACCTAACGCATGCACCCGACCGAGTTTCGTATTCCCTTTAATAAGCCGGCCCTGGTAGGGCCCGAGCTGGAGTACATCCGGCAGGCTATTGCGGCCGGGCAGCTCGCGGGAAATGGGCTTTTCACGAAACGCTGCCAGGAGTTCTTTGAGTCGGAATACACCATTCACCGGGCCTTGCTTACCCACAGTGGCACGGCAGCGCTGGAAATGGCGGCGCTGCTGCTCAACCTGCAGCCCGGCGACGAAGTCATTGTCCCCTCCTTCACTTTCACTTCTACCGCCAACGCCTTCGTGCTGCGCGGGGTCCGCGTCGTTTTCGCCGACAGCTCCCCTACCCACCCCAACGTAGACGTCAGCCGCTTAGCCAGTCTCATCACCCCTCGCACGCGGGCCGTTGTACCCGTGCACTACGCGGGCGTAGCTTGCGATATGGCGGCCCTTGCGGCGCTAGCCCAGGCTCATTCGCTGGCTATTGTAGAGGATGCCGCGCAGGCCGTGGAAAGCTACTACCATCAGCAGCGGCTGGGAACATTTGGTTGTTTATCAGCCTTCTCCTTCCACGAAACTAAAAATTTGATTGCGGGGGAAGGCGGGCTGCTGGCCATCAACGACCCGGCGCTGGCCCGCCGAGCCGAAATTATCTGGGAGAAAGGCACCAACCGCGCGGCCTTCTACCGCGGCGAAACCGCCCGCTACCAGTGGGTTGATGTGGGGTCGTCGTTTCTGCCCTCGGAAATGACGGCCGCTTACCTGTGGGCCCAGCTCGAGCAGCGGCAAGTACTGCAGCAGCGGCGCCTGGCCCAGTGGCGGCAGTACGCCGAAGCGCTGGCGCCGTTGCAGGCTTTGGGTGTTGAGCTGCCGATTATTCCTGACTACGCGCAACAGCACAACGGGCACATCTTCTACCTGATCTGCCGTACGGCGGCCGAGCAGCAGGCCTTACTAGCCTATCTGCACCAGTTAGGGATTCTGGCGGTCTTTCATTACCAGACGCTCCACGACAGTCCTTACTATCAGGCCCAGCACGATGGGCGGCCGTTGCCCCACGCCCACCGCTACGCCACGCAGCTGGTGCGTCTGCCCCTGTACTTCGACTTGAGCGCAGCGGAGCAGGCTTACGTTATCGACGCAGTACTCGCCTTTTACCAGCGTTAGTACCCGGGAAAGCAGGAGCTATTCGGCCTGGGGCGGCTCAATACCAGCCATGCGCACGGCCAGCCAGAAGGCTAGGTAATAGCCCGTAACGGCCAGCGGCACCCAAGAGTGGCCCATCAACGACAGCAGCAGGCTTACACCACCCGCCAACAGGTAGTAGTTTACCTTATAGGAAGGTAACCGGCGGCTCGGCATGTTGAGCATGCCTTTGCTGTCGATGTACATGAGGGTGCGGTAGAACACGTAGTTCAGGAAAACGGGGGCCGCAAACAGCATGAGCTGCTCGGGCGTCAGGAAGATAAAGATGGGGGCGAAGTACCGCACAAACGCCAGGTTGACGAAGGTCATAACCTTCAGCTCCTTTTCCTTCAGCACGTTGTGCAAGTAGAAGAAGAGAGCCAGCACGCCGTAAAACGCTAACCACAACGGGTTGGTCAGCACGCCTAAATACCAGCTGATGGCCACGAAGGCCGCCACGCGCACCAGCACCCAAATGGCCACAGTGGCGTCGGAAGGGTCGAAGTCTTTTACCCGGCGGCGGGGGTTGGTTTCGGTGCGGACGCTGTACACGTCGTTGCCAAGGTAGCCGATTTCGTAAATGGAAATAAAGGCTAAGTACGCCAGCACAAACTTCAATAGCGCCTGCTGCCAATCGAGGTTCAGGCAGAAGGTGAGAAACACGAACGGGACAAACCAGTCGATGATCAGGTAATACAGATTGTATTTCAGGCCCTTAACGCGGCTGCCGTAGAAGTAGGTGTAGGGCAGCAGAAAGCGGAGAAGATTCATGCAGAATATGCCTCGATGAATTCGGGTTGTAAGTCTTGCCAGAAGCCTTTAGCCTCGGGCTTGTGCACCACCACATAGCGGCAGGCCGCCGAAGCGACTAGTCCGTGGTCGGTGAAATTGTCGGTAGCTACGGCCAAGCGTCCCACGGACGCATCGGGGCCAAGTAGTTCTTGTAAAGCGCGAGGCTTGTCGCCACCCAGTTCGCGCACCAGCTCGCCGGTGCACCGTCCCTGGGCATCATAACCGAGTTGCGACGACACAAATTCTACCTTCAGCTCGGCCGCAATGGCCGCCACAATGGGGTCGAGGCTGGCCGAGAGCAGAATAATGCGGGTGCTGGCCCCAGCCACGTCGGCCATCAGCGTATGCGTGTGCGCAATCTTTCGGGTGCTCAGGAATTCCTGCACAAACTGCTGGCCCAGCCGATACAACTCTGCTTTGGGAATCCCGCGCAGCAGGCGCAGCGCCACGGTCTTGATAGGGTCGCCGCCGCGGAGCTTTTGAAGTACGGCCAAGCCCACAAACGCCGGCGACCAGCGTTTGGTGAGCAGGGTGAGCCAGCGCTGGGCCCCGCTTCTTTTCTGAGCCCGCAACACAAACTCCAGGTAGTCGAAGGTGGTATTGGAGTAAAACAGCGTGTCGCACACGTCGAAGACAAACACGTCTGCGTGGGGAGCCGGAGCAGTGGGTAGCATTACGACAGCAGCGTTAGGTAAACATCCCGGAGCTTCCGGTACGTGTGGTCGGGGCTGAATTTCTGCCGCACAAACGTGCGCCCAGCCGCAGCAAAGCTAGCTCGTTTCTGAGCGTCGGCGGCCAGCTCTACAATGGCGGCGGCCATGGCCGGCACGTCGCGGTTGGGCACCAGCAGGCCCGAGTGGCCATGTTCGAACAGCTCCCGCGGGCCGCCGCAGTCGGAGGCCACGAGGGCGGTACCATAGAATAGCGCGTCGAGGCACGTGAGGGAGAAAGACTCGGTTTCCGAGAAGTTCAGCAGCATGTCGGCCGACTTTATTTCCCGCTCCACGTCCTTTACGAAATCTCCGAAGCGCACCACGTCTGCCAGCCCGGCCGCTTGAATGCGGGCCTCCAGTGTGCGCCGAAACTCGCGGTTTTTCTCTAGGCCCATGTCGCCGCCGTAGAACTGCAGGCGCAAGCGCGGGTTCTGGGCGTAGGCTTTTTCAAAAGCTGCTACGGCGTGGTCCTGACCTTTGCCCTGAATGTAGTTGGCGAGGTAGAGCATCCGGATTTCCCCGGTGCCTGCCCGACCTTCGGCCCGGTCGGGCAGGGGCAGCGGATGGGTTTCGTGTTCCGGAATAGGGTCAGCTATTACCAGCACGTTGGGTGCGGGCGGGAAGGCTTCGCGCACGGCTTCCGATACGCACACCACCTTGTCGGCAAAGCGCGTGTCGGCGCCAATCCAGAGGTTGCGCAGCGGGCCTGGGAAGTTCTGGGGCAGCAGACGCACGTGCGTGAGCAGCTTGGGGCCGCCCAGCCACTTCGCGCCGATGCCCGCTAGGTTGAAGAAATCATTCAGATGCACCAACGACGCCTTGCGCCGGGCGGCCAGCTGCCGCAGCCGCCAGCTGTTGAGCAGGAGCATGGGCGCATACTGCAGCAAAGCCCCGGGACGCTTGCTGATTTCCACGAACGGCAGCTCATGTACCACGTACCCTTCCGCCGAAACGGGCCCAATGGCCGTACTCCCTACGGGCAGCACAAACTCAAACTCAAACAGCGCCGGCGACTCCGTGCGCAGCGCCCGCGCCGAGTTGAGAATAGCCTTCAGCGCCCCGGTTAGGGCCACGCAGTTGTCTACTATCAGGATGCGGTAGGGAGTAGCGGGCGGTAGTGAAGAGGTAGGCATAAGCAACAAAGGTAGGCTAACCGGCCAACATTACTGCCCCCGGATTACCTGTTCCCACTTCTGGAATATCCGGTCCCGGGTGAAATCCTGCATGCGCTCCTGCGCCTTGGCCGCATAATGAGCCCGTCGGGCAGAGTCGGCTAGCAGTTCCAAAAGCGTGCGTACCCACACCCCGCGAGTATAGGTGCGGTAGTCAGAGCCCAGCAGGGGCATCAGCATGCCGTACTCGGCGGGTTCCGCTTCGCTGATTTTCTGGCCGTAGGGCGTGGTGGGCGCCAGCATTTCCCGCGGCCCGGTGGGGCAGTCTGTTGAGACAACGGGCAAGCCGCAGATCATGGCTTCGCCCAAGGCCATCGGAAAACCTTCCCAGCCCGAGGGAAACACGAACATAGCGGCCCGCCGGATGTAGCGGAAGGGATTTTGCTGGTAGCCGAGGAAGTAAAGGCTGTACTCCTGGTCGAGCGGGTCGTTGTTCCAGGCTTGGTAAAAGCGCAAGCCCAGTTCGCGCGCCTGGGCTACCAACTCATTGCGCAGCTCCCCGTCGCCGAGCAGCACTAGCTTGGTGGTGGGGCGGGACTTGAGCACTTCGGCGAAAACATCGAGCAACGGAGCCTGATTTTTCTGCCGGGCTAGGCGGCCTGAGGTAATCAGCACATCGGGCTGACTGAACAGGGGCTCATACTGCGGGTCGATGGGCTCGGCCGCGCGCCCGAGGATTTTCTCGGGGTGGAAAAAGTTGTTGATGGTGGTGATGCGCGTCGGGTCCAGCTTGTAGTGGTCAATCAGCTCCTGCCGGATGTCGCGGCTCACCGTCACGATGTGGTCGGGCTGGCGGTAGAAGAACGGCATAAACACTTTCTGCCGAAACCAGCCCACCCAGCCCTGGATTTCGCCGTCGTGCACCTTGGAGCCGTGAATACACAGGATGGTCCGCTCGCCGGTGCGGCTGAGCAGGTTTACATAGTCGGCCCCTTCGAGGTGGCTGATGCAGACCTGCGTGTTCAGGCGCTTTTTGTGGAAGCGCAGCCGGGTGCACCGCTGCACGAAGTGCTTGATCTTATCGAGCGTAGAACCGTGCCCCGGCACATCCAGGTTAATCACCGGATTACCGCTGGGGTAGGCATCGGCCTGGTCGAGGTTGAAGACGCACTCCGTCACCTGAAATTGCTTCGCCAGCTCTACACTGTGGTCGTGAAACACTTGTTGGGCTCCCCCGAAACCAAAGTTTGGGATAAGCAGCAGTATATTCTGGGGAGAAGAAGCAGAGGGCATAAGCAAAGCAAAAAGTAAAGCAGATTGACCGCGCCTAGCGCTGCAGCAGGGCCGTTATGCGCTGGCGCAGCTCCGCCGGATCAACGTAGAAGCCACCCGAGAATTTCTGGGTACCGGGCTGCCCGATGAGGCCGTCATAGGCGTAACCCATTTGGGTAGCCACCAGCACATAATGGAAGGGGTAGTAGCTGGCCGGTGGATAGATTTCCAGTAGACCCATAGGCTGCTGACCGCGGAAAATCATGTTGTAGAGGCCAGCCCCGTGAATGCCTACCACATACCGCGAGTTGGCCATGGTCTGGATCTGCTCGGCCAAGGTCATTTCGTCGAAGTCCACCACTTCAAAGCCCAGTTCCCGGCAAACCTGCTCGGCTTCGGCCCCATTCTCAATAAAGCGCAGGCGCTTGGGGCTGCGGGTAATGAAGATGCGGCGCTCCTGCCCAGTGATGGCCCGGTCGGCGGGGCGCACCATGTCGAGGATGCGGGCGTAATACTGGGGCGTGTGCGTGAGCGGCTTGCAGAAGTACGTTTTGCGGCTCCGGATATACTGCCCCTTCTGCTGCACTACCCACCGCCGGTTTTTCAGGTAGGGATGCTCCAGGAAGTACTGGAAAAAGGGCTTCCGCCACAGGGCATCAGCAATCAGTAGCGGCGTCTGGGGAGTAAGCAGGCCCTGCTCTTCCAGGAAGAACAGCTTGGCCAGCACGTCGTTGTAGAAGTGGTAGTAGTTCTCCTCCCCGGTGTCCCGCAGCGAAACCAGCTCCTCAAACTCTTCCAAAGGCTGGCTCCACATGCCTTTCGCCGCCAGATCGGGTTTGGGCAGGTAGGGCACCCGGCTAAAGCCCAGGGAAGGGTAGATTAGCTGGTTGTCCTGGGACAGGGCCCAGCCGTAGTGGGGCTCAATCAGGCAGGGCTGGTTGTAGACGAGCAGGTACTCATCCTGAGTCCAGTCATCATTGGAGCGAAACTGCCGCTGCAGCCGCTCGTCCAGGTGTTCGAGTACCACCGGAATCAGGCGGAAGGGATAATCGTCGCGCCGAATCCGAAAGTCAGCCTGTTGGAAGGATTTTTCCGGAAACAGTAGCTTGTCAATCGTTTTGATGCGCAGCTTATTATACTCCAGGTGTGCGCGTTTGAGCAGTACAACCGGAAATATCTGCTTAAGGATTTTCTTAACGGACGACATGTTTTTTTCAGATCTACGCTTGGCCTGCTCTGAGGAGGCTTAAAACAACTGCCCGCGAATAAGCTTACCCACAAAGTTACGGGCTACCCGCACCGGGTCCGTGGCAATGGCGGCCAGCCAGCTTTTGGTCATACCTCCGTATTGGCCCTGCCGGCGCAGCGCCGTGCCGTGCTGCACCTGCAAATCACTGATGCTGCGCGTAAAGTGCGCCCGGTGCTCGGCGTCGAAATGCTGGCGAAAGGCCTCATTTTCTTGCACCTTCTTGATGATCTGGTCGGGCCGGTTCATAGTTTGGTTGTGGCTGAGGCCGGCGGAGTGCATGCGGTAGCGCGACATCACCTCGGGGAAGTAATGCACCTTGCCCGCCCGCGAAATCAGCAGGTGCAGGCTGTAGTCGCCGCTGAAGACGGTGGTAAACCACTCGGGCAGCTTAGCCACTGGTTCCCGCCGAAACACCAGAGAAGCCGTAGGCATAAACCAACCGTTTTTCACCACGTCGGCATGGGTGAAGTCCCGCTCGCCCTGCTGTAGCTGAGTTTTGGTGGAGCTAAAGGAAACCGGCGGCGTGGCCCCATCCTGCCAGAATATCTCGGCATCGTGCAGGGTCATGCTGTGTTCCGGGTGCGCCTGCAGGAAGTCTACCTGCCGCTGCAGCTTGTGCGGGTTCATCCAGTAGTCGTCTCCTTCCAGCAAGGCTATGTAGGGCGCGGTGCAGGCCTCCAGCACTTGCTTGAGGTTGGGCATCACCCCGATGTTCTTCTCGGGCAGCAAGAGCAGAAAACGGTCGGGGTAGCGCTGCTGATACTGAAGCAGAATCTCGCGGGTGCGGTCGGTCGAGTAGTCTTCCCCTATCACCATGCGCACGGGAAACGTGGTCTGCTGCCGGAGAACCCCCTCAATAGCTTCCGCCAGGTAGGCCTCGTGGTTGTAGGTAATCATGGCCACGTCCACGCTGGGAGCAGCTACGTTCCTGGGAACAGAAGGGGAAGCAGACATCAGATAGGCAAGGCTGAAGGTAAAGGGGAAAGCTGGCGAAGCGGCCGGGCAGGCACGCCGGCTACGACGGTATTATCGGGCACATCGGCGGTAACGACGGCGCCGGCACCTACCAGCACGTTGTGGCCGATGCGCACCCGGGGCAGGATAATAGCGCCAGCCCCAATCTGTGAATAGCTGCCGACGCGCACATGCCCCAACAACTGTGCGCCGGGGGAAATTTCGCAGTAGCTACCCACCTGTACATTGTGGTGCAAAGAAGCGCGGGCATTGAGCAGGGTGCCTTCGCCGACGCTTACCTCATTACTCACGAGCACCCCATTCATGATGTTTAAGCCAGCGCCCAGTTGTACTTCATGGCGGCCGATGTGGGCTTGCGGGGCAACGGCGGAGTAGAGCTCGGCTCCCAGTTCCCGGAAGCGGGCAGCTACGCGCTGTCGGAGTTGGGGGCCACCAATGCCAACGACCACGCGGGCGTCGGTGCGCAGGTGCTCAGCGGCGGCGGCCGCAGAGTGCAGCACGGGGTACTGGCCAAACAACTGGTTGGGGGCGTCAGGCGTCACATCATCGTAGAAACAGAGATGCTGCACCTGTCCGGCATCTTCCAATACCTGCAATACTTCCAGCGCGTGGCCTTTGGCACCAATGACCAGCATAGGCTACAGGGCCTGGTTGATAATGGAGGCTATCAGCCGCACTTGGTCGAACTCCAAGTCGTAGTACAGTGGTAGGCAGAGCACCCGGGTCGATACGTCTTCGGAAACTGGTGCAGCCTGAGGCCGTACGTAGTTGAGGGTATTGAGGGAAGGGTAGAAATAGCGCCGGGGCGTAATTTCCTGGGCATTCAGCGCGTCACGCACCTGCAGCAGCGCTTCCTCCGAGGGCAGCAGAATGGGGTGATAGGAATAGTTGTAGGTAGTATGCGGCTGCAGCGCCGGGCGTACGCAGACAGTGCCATCCAATAAGGAATCATACAGCTCAGCCAAGGCCTTGCGCTTGGCAATTAGCTCGGGCACTTTGGGCAGCACGCACAAGCCCATGGCCGCGTGCAGCTCCGAGCTTTTGCCGTTCACCCCCACGCCCCAGAACGCCTCGGGCCCGTTGTGGCCGAAGTTGCGCATGTAGGCAATGCGGTGCGCAATGTCATCATCATTCGTGACGATGGCGCCGCCCTCGCCCGTGTGGAACAGCTTGGTGGCGTGGAAGCTGAGCGTGGATACGTCGCCGTAGTTGAGTACCGAGCTGTCTTTATACAGCGTCCCAAATGCGTGGGCGGCGTCGTAGATGACCTTTAGCTGATGGCGCTGGGCAATGGCTTCAATGGCTTCTACATCACACGGGTTGCCGTAAACGTGCGTGGCCATAATGGCCCGAGTCCGGGGAGTAATGGCAGCTTCGATTTTAGCCGGGTCCAGGCACAGCGTTTCGGGGTGAATATCCACGAAAACCGGCTCACTTCCCTCCCACACTATGCTGGAGGTTGTGGCTACGTAGGAAAAGGGCGTGGTCAGGACTTCACCTTCCTCAATCTCCAGGGCCTTCAGCGCGATTTGCAGCGCGATGGTGCCATTGTTCACGAAGAAGAAGTGCTTAACGCCCAAATAGTCGCGCAGGCGCTGCTCCAGCTCAACCACCAGCGGCCCCGCATTTGTCAGATAAACCCGTTCCCAGATTCCTTCCAGGTACTTGGTGTATTCTTCTAGTGGGGGCAGATAGGTACGCGTAACGTTAATCATGAGCAAAAGCGAGAAAGTCGAAACATACAGCTACCAGGCTACCACCTGATGCTACTAAAGTTGCCCGGCAGGGTTGGGCCGGAGACCGGCAAAGATAGGGCAAAAACCCGGCGGGGGAATTGGCTAACCATCAACAGCAAGTCAGCCAATTCATTAGCTATCTAAAGCAGGTGCTTGACCGAAGCCAGGAAACGGCGGCGCCAGAGCACGGTAGGGTCGGCCTGCACGGCTTTCCAGAGGTAATGCAGGGTGTCGGTGCGCCGGTTTTTGGCCAGGGCCAGCACCAGGGTGATGAACGTGTAGCGGTTGGCCACGAAGTAGTTCACTTGCCCTTTGTAGCGCCGCCGGAAATCGTGGTCTTGCTGCATAAGCTTGCCAAACAGCTCGTCGCGGGCAATTACGGCATCGGGCGCTATGGTGTTGAGGCTACGGCCGTCGTGCTCACGCAGGCAGAACGTTTTGGCGCTGATGCTGTGGAACGTGTACTTGCTAGCCAGGCGCAGCCATAGCTCCCAGTCCTCGGCCGAAGCCAGCTTACGGTCCTCCTCGAAAGGGTTAGCCAAGGCAATATCCCGGCGCACGAACACTGTGTTGCAGGCCAGGAAATTGTCGTGAATCAGCTCGTCGTTCGTGCTCTTGGAGAAGTCAATGACCTCGTGCACCTGCCGACCCGCGCCGTCGAGTACCTCGTAGCCGGTGTGCAGCACTTCCACCGCCCCATTTTTGTCGATGTACTCCTTCACCACGCGCAGGTGGTTGGGGTACATTTCGTCGTCGGAGTCAAAAAAATTGACGTATTGCCCGCGGGCCTGCTGGGTGCCGTAGTTGCGGGCGGCGCCCCGCTCCCCGTTTTCCTTGTAGAAGTAGCGGATGCGGGGGTCGTTGAACGATTTGGCTACTTCGGCTAGGTTGTCCCGGCTGCCGTCGTCGACCAGCACGAGCTCGAAATCCTGGAATTCCTGCCGCAGAATGGCCCGGATGGTGTCGGGCACGATGGTGGCCCGGTTGTAACAGGGTACAACGACTGAGAAGAAAGGCACTACCATATTATTTGATTGGATGAGGTGATCAAACTAGAGCGTGTGGACTGTTAGCGCAGCCAATTAAGCGCGGCGAGTATGTGGGCGGTAGCTGGAAAGGAAGTCGCGTTTTTTTCGTAGCGGGTCGCGCAGCCTCGAGCTTCCTTGAGGCGGCCAAAGAAACGCTCGGCCTTACTGCGGTCCGCGTAGAGGTTCTGGTCGTAGATTCAGGGCTTGTTGCGGCTAGCTTTGGACGGAATCACGGGCTTGGCGTGGCAGGCCTCAATGCCGTGTTAAACGGCATTGGTGTCGCAGGCTTTGTCGGCCACCGCGCCCCCCAGAGCGTGACGTAACGCCGCCAATAAGGCCAGCAGCTGCTTGCAATCGGCCCAGTGTCTCAGCGTCTAGGTCAGCAGTAGACAGTTGCCGAGCGCATCGAGTACCGCGTGTAGCTTAGTGCAGCAACCTCCCCGGCTACGGCCTAGGCCTTCTGCGGCCGTCGTGCTTTTTTTACCCAGCGGCCGATTTGTGCGCCTTGACGGTGGTTGAATCCGCCAGTACCTATGCAAAGTCGGGCTTCTGCATGGCTTACAACAGTGCTTGCCACACCCCAGCTTGGGCCCAGCGGCGGAAGCGGTGTGCCACCGTTTGAGGAACCAAACCGCTCGGCAAGTCTCCCCACTACACGCCGGTGCTGATTAGATAGAATACCGCATTGACAAACAAGTGGCTATCGCGGCTTCGGCCCCGCATATGGGCTTCGGCTATTTCCTATTCGTGTTCACTTAATTTTTGCCGACGCATGGGCCAAAGCTATTCTCTACTGTCCACACACTCTAGCATATATTACTGCAACAGCTTTTCAGCTAACTGATTATACTGATGCTCAGCAATAATATATCCATCCTTTAGCTCATATATACGATTGCAATCGCGTAACGTAGTTATCCTATGAGCAACAATCAGAACAGTTATATCAGTTAGAGAGAGTGTATGAATAGATTCATTCACCTCTCTTTCTGTTTCGTTATCCAAGGCACTAGTCGCTTCATCAAGAACGAGAACATTCGCATTTTTATATAATGCCCTCGCAATTCCGATTCTCTGTCGCTGTCCACCTGAAAGTTTGGAACCTTTTTCCCCAATGTGAGTCCTATCGCCGCTAGGAAGGCTTTCAATTAATGATAGTAAAGAAGCTTGTTTTATTGCATATGTCAATCGATTTTCATCAATATTTTCATCATAAAGCGTAATATTTTCCCTTATAGATGCATCCATCAAAAATGTATCCTGCTTCACATACCCAACTGATTGATACCAAGCCTTGGTACGCGATTCGTCTAAAGTCAATCCATCAACAAGTATAGCGCCTTCATTTTCTATATAAAACCTAAGAATAAGATTCATAAGCGTCGTTTTACCCGAACCAGAACTCCCTATAAAACCAATTATTTCACCTTTTTTAATTCTTAAATTAATATTATTAAGTGCATTTTTATCATAACCAGGGAAACTAAATGATATTCTATCTAATATAAGTTCGCTTTCAAAAGTCAATTCTGCTTGCTCTTTGTGTTTTAAATCATTACTTGATATTGATTTTTTCGAATAAATATTATCGTAATTATAAAGCAATTCATCGATTGCAGACTTATAAGTTTTCATTGTAACTACTGATGTTAGCATTCTGTTGATAGATGGCATCAACCTATAGGATGAAGCAGCAAATAAACCTAGAAGAGCAATAGTTTCTTTAGGATCACTTGAAAAATATATACCATAGATGAAAATGATAACCAAGCCGATAATTGCCACTAGTTCGATTATTCTCAACGGCAGACCTTGATAAACGTATGCACGTGACTCAAGCATGTGCAGCTTTTTTTCATTTTCAACGAGGCGCCCTTTCATCATATTTAACTTATTCGCTAATTTTAGCTCTAAGAAGCCATTAAATATATTACTCAGAACATTAAATGAAACAGGTCTTAACTCCAATATCTTATCACCTAAAGATTCAGATTTATTTTTAAATACTCTATATATTAGAAAGACCGAGGGAGCTAAAAAAACCAATAGCACTAAAAACAACACAGGTTTAAACAGAAAAATTCCCAATACTATTATTAGGACAATCATAACTTCATTTATAAAAGCAAAAAGTGGTCTAACAATTCCATTAATGTAATTAGAAGGAATTTGAAGTGTACTGCTAAGCAAAATTGAAGAACCCATATTATTAAATTCCCATAACGGCATACCGGAAAACTTATCAAGCTGAGACATTACTACATTAGAACTTATCTCAGTAATAAATTTTGATTGCATAAACAATACCCAACTAGCAAAAATATTTTTTAACAAAAAAAATCCAAGAAGTAGAATAAGAAGACATAAAATGAAATATTTTATGTCCTCAAATCCAAAGGAGACAAATATTAGATTCAGAAATTTATTACTCTTTACTATTGACACATCAGAGAAAACCAACGTAACAGGAACTATAGCAGCCAGTCCTATAACATCTAGTACCGATATTACAAATGTAAAAAGTGTAATAATAAGTATATTCAACCTTTGATAAGAATAAATATATTTATTTAAACTAAACAAGCTTAGACCAAGAATGTTGTTCTTCATTTTTTTTCTTTTAAAACAATTGATGAACATATTTATTTAATGCATCATGCCTATCATATTGATGTATAACAGATGGAAAATATTCTCGATATTTTATACAATTATTATTAATGGAAATCAAATCAAAAGTTTCATGAGTTACAGTAAGCACTGTATCGCCATTGCTGTGTTCAATAACATTTTCAATTAATTTATTATGTATCATATAATTAAATATTGCGGTATCTGGGCCATAAATATTCATAGGACCTTTACTATTTAGCATATTAATTATATAATTATCAAGAAACTTCAGAGAATTTAAATAATCCATACGAATAGTTCCCACACAAAATATCGACTCTTTACCAATTTTATTGAGTTCATTTACACCAAATTCATCTCTAATCCAAGTGCTATTCCATGGACATTGGCTTATCGTAAGAAGTTCCTGCTCATTAAAAACATGAACTCCTTTTTCATATTTTTCAAAAATATTCTTTTGAAAAAAAACATCGCGTATGTCTGTAATAAAAATATCTTTGTATATATTTTTATAAAAAAATTCGTGATAAAATGCAAATCTGGCAATAACAACATGATAAATATAAATAAAAGACTTATAAAACAATGATTTGTTGTTATTAAATAAATACAATAAGATACGTTTTGTAAACGGTCGCAACAATTTAGAAGATAAAACTTTATTAATGCCTCTATCTATTAAATCTTTTTTGAATCTATCGTCATATACAATCTCAAGATCAATTATATTCAAATATTCTACAGGGATAATCATATTTTTATTACCGACTACAACAACCTTTCCACTGTATTTTAGCAATACTAATGAATCAATAAAATATTTTATTTTATCAAAATCATAACCATACGCTACACCAATAATTATATTCTTTTCATTATTTTCCATCATATTTTACTTTAGGCTTATTCCATGAAACTATGAGATGTATAAAAATGAGTATTGTCACTTACAGTGGCAAATACCAAACCATTTCTACACTTCATTACTCCGCTTTAACCTTGATTACATTTTGACGTGCTCTTTGAAGTATTCCAGCGTACGTTTCAGGCCCTCGGCGCGGTCTACCTTCGGTTCCCAGCCCAGGATTTCTTGGGCTTTGGTAATGTCGGGCCGGCGCTTCATGGGGTCGTTCTCGGGGAGCGGCCGGAAGTCGGGCTTGAACTCCACGCCCGTCAGGCGGGCTATTTCCTCGCCAAACTCCTTAATCGTGATTTCGGCGGGGTTGCCGATGTTCACGGGCAGGTGGTAGTCGCTCAGGAGCAGGCGGTAAATGCCTTCTACCAAGTCATCCACGTAGCAGAAGGAGCGGGTTTGCGAACCATCCCCAAATACGGTGAGGGCCTCACCCCGCAGCGCCTGGCTCAGGAATGCTGGCAATACGCGGCCGTCGTCGAGGCGCATACGCGGGCCGTAGGTGTTGAAGATGCGGATGATGCGCGTCTCCAGCCCATGGTGGTTGTGGTAAGCCATGGTAATGGCTTCCTGGAAACGCTTAGCCTCGTCGTAGCAGCCGCGGGGGCCTACGGGGTTTACGTTGCCGTAGTACTCCTCTACCTGGGGGTGCACTTCCGGGTCACCGTAGACTTCCGAAGTGCTGGCAATCAGCACGCGGGCACCTTTCACGCGGGCCAGGCCCAGCAGGTTGTGCGTACCCAGGGAGCCTACCTTCAGGGTCTGGATCGGAATCTTGAGGTAGTCGATGGGTGAAGCTGGCGAGGCAAAGTGCAGGATGTAGTCCAGCTTGCCGGGCACGAACACGAACTTCGACACATCGTGGTGATGAAACTCGAAGTCTTCTTTGCCGAACAGGTGCTCAATGTTAGCCAGGTTCCCCGTCACCAGGTTGTCCATGGCAATAACGTGGTAGCCTTCGGCCAGGAACCGGTCACACAGGTGCGAGCCCAGGAAGCCGGCGCCGCCGGTAATCAGAATACGTTTCTTGTCGGAGCTATTAGCCATAAGCTGTTCGCTGTTAGTGGTGAAGTGAAAAGCGCCGCTGGCCGATTAGCTGGCCAGTAGCGGACAACTAAGCCGGTTCCTGATGGTGCGTACGAATGCCGATGCAGTGGTAAGCAAAACCAGCCTGCTCCATTTCCGCCGCATCGTAGATGTTGCGGCCGTCGAACACCACCTTGCCTTTCATCAAGCGGGCTACTACGTCGAAGTTAGGCGCGCGGAACTCGGGCCATTCCGTGACCACCAACAGGGCATCGGCGTCGATAACGGCGTCGTACTGGTCTTTGGCGTAGGTGATGGTGTCGTGCAGGGTGTGCTTGGCTTCGGGCATGGCCACCGGGTCGTAGGCCGATACGGTGCAGCCCTCGGCCAGTAGCTTCTCAATGATGACCAGCGAAGGAGCCTCGCGCATGTCATCGGTCTTGGGCTTGAAGGATAGACCCCACAGGGCCAGCTTCTTGCCTTTCAGGTCGCCGCCGAAATGCTTCTTCACTTTGTTGAAGAGCACTTCTTTCTGGTTATCGTTTACGCTTTCCACGGCTTTCAGCACCTGCATCTCGTAACCATTTTCGGAGGCCGTTTTGATGAGGGCTTTCACGTCTTTCGGGAAGCAGGAGCCGCCGTAGCCAATGCCAGGGTAGATGAACTTGGTACCGATGCGGGCGTCGGAGCCGATGCCTTTGCGCACCATGTTTACGTCGGCGCCCATGATTTCGCAGAGGTTGGCAATGTCGTTCATGAACGAAATTTTGGTGGCCAGCATGGAGTTGGCCGCGTATTTCGTCATCTCCGCCGAGGGGATGTCCATGAAGATGATGGGGTGCCCGTTGAGCAGGAAGGGCTTGTAGAGCTTGCGCATCACGTCTTCGGCCCGCTCCGAGGAAATACCCACCACAATGCGGTCCGGCTTCAGGAAGTCGTCGATAGCGGCACCTTCTTTCAGGAACTCTGGGTTGGAAGCTACGTCGAAGTCAATCTGAACGCCCCGCTTCTCGAGGGCTTTTTCGATTTCGTTGCGCACTTTGGCAGCCGTGCCTACGGGAACGGTGCTCTTGGTCACAATCACGCCGTAGCTGTTCATATTTTCCCCGATTTCCCGGGCTACGGCCAGCACGTACTTCAGGTCCGCGGAGCCATCCTCACCGGGAGGTGTGCCCACCGCAATGAAGGCCACATCACAATCCTTGATAGCCTCGCCGAGCTTCGTGGAGAAGTGCAGGCGGCCCGCCTCGGTGTTGCGGGTTACCATTTCTTCCAGCCCAGGCTCGTAAATCGGCAAAATACCTTTGTGCAGGTTGTCGATTTTCTTCTGGTCGATGTCGATACAAGTCACGTCGATGCCTACTTCGGCAAAGCACGTTCCGGTAACCAACCCTACATACCCGGTACCTACTACTGCTATTTTCATACTGGCTTGAGAAAGGTCAAAAAAGCTGTGCTTATGATTTTATTACTTGGTTAGATGCCTACATCATCCACTTTTTCCACCACCACTGGAACACGATGAGGGCCCAGATACGGGCATGCACGTCGCCGGGGCTGCGGGAGAAAAGCTGGGTTTTCAGGGCCCGAATGGCCTCCACATCGAATACGCCCTGCGCTTCCACAAAAGCATCGGAGAGCAGGTCGTCTTCGATTAAAGGGCGAAGCTCGCCGCGGAACCACTTCAGCAAGGGAACTTCAAACCCGTGCTTGGGCCGCTTGTATAGCTCTTCCGGCAGCATGGGCCGGAAAGCGTCCTGCACGATTTTCTTTTTCATGTTCGCGTCAATCTTGCTTGACACGGGCAAGGAAAAAGCAAAGCGCACCACGTTGGGGTCGAGGAAGGGCGGGCGTACCTCCAGGGAGTTGGCCATGCTCATCAGGTCTACCTTGGCTAGCATGTCGTAGGGCAGCACCATGGTGGTGTCCGTCAGCAGCACCTCGTTCAGGTCGCCATCGGCGTGCAGGCCTTCGAGCAAGTCCCGCCGGCGCTTCTCGGCCAGCTTCTTCCCGATTTTGCGGCGGGAGGCGGCGCTCAGCAAGCTGCGCGCGTCCTTGGCCGAGGCAAACGAGGCCCAGTCCCAGTACCGGTCTTTCGGCCCGCTGAGCATGCCGCGCGAAAAGCGCTGAAACTGGCGGATCTTATTGCCGAAAAAGGAGTTGCGCGACTTGGGCAGCACGTCCCAGAGCAGGTTCAGGCCCGTTACGGCCTCGGCCTTGAAGCCGCCCTGCCGCACCTGAAACTCGCCCATGTGCTTGTTATAGCCGGCAAACAGCTCGTCGGCCCCATCACCAGAAAGCGCTACGGTCACTTTTTCCCGGGTGCGCTTGCTCAGAATGTACACGGCCAAGGCCGAGGAGTCAGCAAACGGCTCATCGATGTAGTTGAGTACATCGAAGATGTGGTCGTACAAATCTTGGTTGGTGAGTGAGAAAACCGTGTGGTTGGTTTTGTACCGGTCGGCTACCAGCTTGGCGTACTTCGTTTCGTCGAAGAACGGCTCGTCGCGGTAGCCAATGCTGAAGGTGTTCAGGTGTTGGGTGTGCCGGGAGGCCAGGGCCACAATCACCGAGGAGTCGATGCCCCCGCTCAGGAAAGCGCCCAGGGGCACGTCGGCCACGAGGCGGCGGGCCGTGGCGTCGTCGAGCAGGTCAACCAGCTTGGCCTGCTGCTGCTCGTAACTCAGCTTGTTGCGTTCGGCCTTTTTGGGGTCGTAGGGAATCTTGTACCAGCGCTTGCGCACCACCTTCTTGCCCTTCACATACATGTAGTGGCCCGGCAGCAGCTTTTTCACCCCTTTGAAGATGGTAGCCGGACCGGGAATGTAGTTGAGCTGCAGGTAGTGGTTAAGCGACACGTAGTCGAGCTTGCGCGGAATGCCCAGCGCCAGCAGTGACTTCATTTCCGAAGCAAACAGCAGCTTGTCTTCGTCGCGGTAGATCAGCAGGGGTTTCTCCCCCATCCGGTCGCGGGCCAGAAACAAAGAGTCTTCTTCTTTGTCGTAGATGGCAAAGTCGAAAAAGCCGTTGAGCTTCTTCAGAAAATTGCGGCCTTCGGCAATGTAGAGGTTCAGGACGACTTCCGTGTCCGTCTGGGAATGGAAGCGGTGCCCGCGCTGCACCAGCTTCTGGCGCAGCTCCTTGAAGTTGAAGATTTCGCCGTTGAAGACAATGGTATAGCGCCCCGATTCGTCGGTCATGGGCTGGTTGCCGTCGGCGGTCAGGTCAAGAATGGCCAGGCGACGAAAGCCCAGCCCACAGCCTTCAAACGCGAAATGCCCCTGCGAATCGGGGCCACGGCTGACGATGGCGTCGGTAGAAGCACGAAGGGAGGCCAGCGAGCTGCGACCTGCCTCCGTGAAAGCGAATACTCCGGAGATTCCACACATAATTGGCGGGCAAAAGTACGAACTATTGGGACTTGGATGCCGAAAAGTACAGAACGGCGCTGCAACAAAAGCCAGCCGGGCGCAGTAAAGCAAGCAATCAACTTCCCTCACCCCGTTTTTTTAGCGCCATGGATTTGCAACAGCAGCTCGACCTTCAGCAACAATTTGAAGCCGCCGTATCGCGCGTAGACAGCCTGCCCAGTGATAAGGCAGGCCCCAACATGCACGAGCTGTATGGCCTCTACAAACAAGCTACCGAAGGTGACCACGACACCAAACGCGACGAGGTAGGCGACGATACTCCCGACAACCCCAATGGCCCCAAAGGTCTTTCGCAGGCCCAGTGGGATGCCTGGAGCAAGTTCAAGGGTGTAAGCCAAGACGACGCCCGCCGCCAGTACGTAGAAAAGGTAAATGAGTTGGCCGGCCCCGTTGGCGAGCAACCCACTATCATCACCGGCAACGGCCAGCCCGCTACCGCCTCGCAGGTAAACTCTGGTACTGGTGCCCCGGCACCCAGTGCGAATGAGGCCGCGGCCCCGGGGGTAGCCAAAGCCCCCTTTGAAAATGAAGGCGGAGTTTCCATGGGCGGCCTGCGCGGCGACATCAACGCGGGGGCTCCGTACGGGGGCGAAGACTTGCTTAAAACTCAGCAATAAGCTTCCAGGTACTCAAAAAAAGCCCGGCTGTTTAAAACGGCCGGGCTTTTTTGCTGTAGTTACTCTTTCTTAAGCAGGGGCTTGCCAAACTTTCCGGAACGTGGCATAGTCCCGGATATAATCGGCTTCACTGTAGAGCTCCGAGGCAAACGTTAGTTGGATGGCCGTTTCGGAGTAGTGCATGGAGTGCCAGTTGTTGGGCGGAATGTACAGGCCCACGTGCGGACTGTCCAGCCGGAAGCTTAGCAATTCTCCACCAGGCCGCTCAATTACAACCACAATCCGGCCCGCCAGCGCCACCAGTACCTGCTCGGTTTTGTAGTGGGCGTGGCGGCCACGCACAATTTCCTCGGGCGTGTGATACGTCCAGAATACCCGCTTGGGCACAAACGGCAGCAGATGCCCCTCTTCCGCCACCGAGATGTAGCCGATATCCGGAGCGCCCAGCTTGGGAAACTCAATAAGATGGGGTGTTAGCATCCGACCCGCCACGGGCTTAAAATATCTTCCCGGGGTTCATGATGCCGTGCGGGTCGAACACCCGCTTGATACCCCGCATGAGGTCCAGTTGCACCTCCCCAATGGCAATACCAATGTAGGGGCGCTGCACCAGCCCGATGCCGTGCTCCCCGGAGATGGTACCACCCAGCTTTACGCACAGCCGGAAGATTTCCTTGATGGGTTCCCGCAGGCCGTGGTTCCACATGTCGTCGTCCAGGTCGCCGCGGATGATGTTGATGTGCAGGTTACCGTCGCCGGCGTGGCCGTAGCAAACCGAGTTGAACCCGTAGCGGCTGCCAATTTCCTTCACGCCGGCCAGCAGCGTGGGCAATTCAGCCCGGGGCACCACGGTGTCTTCCTCCTTATACACCGAGTTGTAGCGCACCGCGTTGCCGATGTTGCGGCGAATCTTCCAGAGCTCCTCCTTTTGCCCGGCCGTGTCGGCCAGCAGAATTTCGCCGATGTCGTACTTCTCCAGCACGCTGTATACCTGCTCAGCCTCCTGGTAGAGTCGCTCCAGGTCGTTGCCGTCCAGCTCAATCAGCAGGTGGGCGCGAATATCCTCGGGCAGGTTCAGGGGAATGTTCAGGTAGCCCGCCGACCACACAATGGCTTCGCGCTCCATAAACTCCATGCCCGAGGGCACGATGCCGGCGCGGAAGATTTCGGAAACGGCTTCGGCGGCCTGCGCCTCCTGGCGAAACGGCACCAGCAGGGTAATATCCTGCTGGGGGTGCGGAATCAGCCGGAACACAATGCGCGTGATAATGCCCAGCGTCCCCTCCGAGCCAATCATCAGCTGGGTGAGGTTATAGCCCGTGGCATTCTTCAGCGTGTTGGCTCCCGTCCAGATGATGTCCCCGGTAGGCAGCACTACCTGCATATTCAGCACGTAATCCTTGGTCACGCCGTATTTCACCGCTTTAGGCCCCCCGCTGCTTTCGCTCAGGTTGCCGCCCAGAAAGCAGCTACCCTTGCTGGCCGGGTCGGGCGGGTACATAAGTCCCCGCTCCCGCACGGCGTCCTGAAACACCTGCGTAATTACCCCGGGCTCTACAGTGGCCTGTAGGTTGCGCTCGTCGATTTCGATGATGCGGTTCAGCCGTTCGGTGCTCAGAACCACGCCATTGTGGATGGGCAGCGCTCCGCCGCTCAGGCCCGTTCCGGCCCCACGGGGTGTTACCGGAATGCGGTGCTCATGGCAAAGGCGCACAATTTCACTGATCTGCTCGGCGTTTTCGGGCCGGAGCACCACGCTGGGCTCGAAGTGAAAATCCTCCGTATGGTCGCGACCATAATCGGCGTAAGCAGCGGCCTCGGTGCGCTGCGCGGTCAGTACGTGGGCCTCGCCTACTACCTGCTCAAAGGCTACCAGTAGGGCGGGCGTGATGGAAGAAAACTCAGACATTTTCCGGTTACGAATGAAGTCGCGTATCTTTGTGCCGATGCGGCACCACTCTGCTAAAGTACAGGTTTCGACCTATAGCCTCCGCTGGCTTTTCATTTTAGCGTGCATTTTTTTGGTGCTAGTGGCCAGTTGCAATACCACGCGCAAAGTAAATTACCGGGACGGGCGCTACCACTCCGCCCGCGAAATGGCGCGCATCAAAGCGGCTGAGCGCAGCCGCAAAGCCAAGACCGTTTCCCGCACTCCAGCGGGGCGCAGCAAAGTAGTGGTAAAGCGCCCCAGCAGCCCGGCCAGCGTTAGCCGCAGCCTGGCCACGGTTATTGAAACGGCCCGCTCCTACCAGGGCACACCTTATAAGTACGGGGGTACTACCCGCCTGGGCATGGACTGTTCGGGTCTGCTCTGCGCATCCTTCAACGCCATCGAAGTTCAGATTCCCCGCTCCTCCAACGAACAGGCCCTGTGGGGTGACCCGGTGCGGCCCCAGGATTTGCGCGCCGGGGATTTGGTATTTTTTGGGGCTTCTCCCGGTAGCACCACCATTACCCACGTGGGATTAGTCACGGAGGCCTCGCCCGAAAGTGTTCAGTTCATTCATTCTTCTTCCTCACAGGGCGTGGTCGAAAGCAGCTTAGAATCCGACTATTATCTCAGTCGGTTTATCAAAGCCGTGCGCCCTAAAATCTAAATTCCCCCTTACCTTTGCCGCTCGACAGACGCGGTATTAAGGCCGGTTTAATGGTAATGATTTGGTAACTCCCGCTACGACCTCTCCCCGTAGTTTTGCCCCCGTTTTTTCAGAGTACCCTTTTCTTCCACCAATTTTCCCCTTTATGAAAAATTTAGGTTTACGCCACCTCTTTCTACTGCTGCTGACGGTCCTGTCAGCGCACGTGGGTTGGAGCCAGGGCACGACCACAGCGGCCATGAACGGTATTATTACCGACAAGGCCGGCTCGGGTTTGCCAGGTGCTACGGTTATTGCCGTGCACACGCCAACCAACACTCAGTACGTGGCTCCGACCAACTCGGAAGGCCGCTTTAACATCCAGAACATGCGGGTGGGTGGCCCCTACACGGTACGGGTAACGTTTATTGGGTACCAAGAAGCGGTGCGTGAAGGTCTATTCCTCACGCTAGGCCAGAACTTGCGCCTGGACATCAATTTGAGCGAAACAACCCAGCAGTTAGCCGGCGTAACTGTACAGGGCCGCCGCGACCCGGTTATCAATTCTGACCGGACGGGCGCAGCCACGAACGTGCAGCGCGAGCAGATTGAGCGCCTGCCTACCTTGAGCCGTTCGTTTGACGACTTCACCCGTCTGACCCCGCAAGCCAACCGTGGGGGCTTGAGCGTAGGTGGCCGGGCTGGCCAAACCAACAACGTGACCATTGACGGGGCGCTGTTCAACAACTCATTTGGCTTGTCGTCGACGATTGGTGGCCAAGCCAACTCCCAGCCCATTTCGTTGGACGCCATTGAAGAAATTCAAGTGAACCTGGCTCCTTACGACGTGCGCCAAGGGGCCTTCACCGGTGCCGGCATCAACGCCGTGACTCGCTCGGGCACGAACAAGTTCTCGGGTTCGGCCTACGCCTTCCGCCGCAACGAAAATTTGGTGGCTGGCCGGGTAGGTGAACTGGAGCAGAAGTTTCCCGACTTCAGCCTCTGGCAGGTAGGCGCCCGCCTGGGTGGTCCTATCATCAAAGACAAGGTGTTTTTCTTTGTGAGTGCCGAAGCTGAACGCCGCGACGACCCAGGCAGCATCTTCATTGCCAACCGTCCCGGCACAACGCCTGCTCCTGGCCCCGGCTCCAGCACTTCCCAAGCCAGTGCTGCCCAGCTAGAGCAGTTGGGCTCATTCCTGAGCCAGCGCTACAACTACAACGCCGGGCCGTTTGAAAACTACCGTCTTGACACGTACAGCGACAAGATTTCGGCAAAGCTGGACTGGAACATCAATTCCAAGAACACCTTTAACATAAAGTACACATACCTGAAGTCGTACCGTGACGTGCCGCCCAGCACCTCGGGGGCACCTGCCAACGGCCGCGGGCCCACAAACACCAACCTGCCCTTCTTTGCGGCTTATTACCGCATCAATAACAACCTGAGCTCCTACATTGCGGAGCTGAACACGCAGATTTCCTCGCGCCTGTCGAACAGCTTCCAGGTGGGTACGGTCCGCATGCGCGACTCGCGTGAAAGCTCGGGTGGTATCTTCCCGCTGGTGGATATCGAGAACGGCTCGGGTCAGTCCTTCACCTCCTTCGGCTACGAGCCTTTCACAGCCAACAATATTCTGGATACGGATACTTACCAGTTATCGGACAACCTGACGCTGTCGGCCGGTAAGCACGTGTTCACGCTGGGTACCTATAACGAAGCTTACAAGTTCCGTAACGGCTTTGCCCCTAACTATTACGGCCGCTACCGTTTTGCCTCGTTGACAGACTTCTACGCCGCCGCTGGTTTTGACTACGACGCCGCTACCGGCGGCCTCACGCCGCGCGTTGGCGGGGCTGACAACACCCGCATCAGCGACTACGAAGTACGTTACTCATCCTTGGCCAACGGGGAGTTCCCCTTTGCTGATATCCGGGCTGTGCAGCTAGGTTTCTTTGCACAGGATGAATACACAATCCGTCCGAACTTAAAAGTGACTGGTGGCCTCCGTGTGGATATTCCGATCATCAACACCGAAATTGACCGCAACGAGCAAGCCGCCAGCTTCACGTTCCGGAACGGGGAACAGATCGAAACCGATAAGGTGCAAAAAACTCGTCCTCTGTGGTCGCCTCGCGTGGGCTTTAACTGGGACGTGAACGACGACCAGAAAACCCAGGTACGTGGTGGTACGGGCATATTCACGGGCCGTGTACCATATGTCTATATCTCCAACCAGGCCTCCAACAATGGGGTGCAGTTTGGCACGTACCGCGGCACTACGGTGCCCGGTAACAACAACGACACCAATCCCAACAACAACACCCGTCCGGTTGTCTTTTCCTCCGACGTAGCAGCTAACCTGCCAGTAGAGCGCGCCGCTTCAGCCAACTACAACTTGGCTGTGACGGACCCAAACTTCCGCTTTCCTCAGGTGTGGCGCACTAACCTGGCAGTAGACCAGCGCCTGCCTGGTGATGTACTGTTGACCCTGGAAGGCATTTACACGAAGGACGTAAACGCGGTCTACCACGTGAATGCCAACCTACCTAACGGCCTCACTCGCGCTTCCGGCGCCGACAACCGGGAGTTATACCGCGACCCAGCTGCCCTGAACACGCGCGTGTTCCAGATCAACCGCAATATCTCAGACGCCATCATCATGAAGAATACTAACGAAGGGTATTCATATACGTTGACGGCTCAATTGCAGAAAACCTTTGACAACGGCTTGGCTGCCTCGCTGGCGTATAACTACGCTGATGCCAAATCGGTAAACGATGGTGGCTCTATTGCCAACTCTATCTGGCGTGACCGGCAGGTGTCAGGCGACCCGAACGCCGACGTGACCAGCTATACTAACTTCCTGCAGACCCATCGGGTGGTCGGTTCGCTTACCTACCGCAAGGAGTACATCAACCACTTGGCTACGGCCGTGTCGCTTTTCTTCGACGGAGGTCCCACTGGCCGCTACTCTTATACCTACAATGGCGACCTGAACGGGGACAACAACTTGAACAACGACCTGATTTATATACCACGCAACCAGAGCGAGATCTTACTGCGTGACATTTCGTTCTTTGCTAATACGCCCCAGGCCTACACTTACACTGCCGCCCAGCAATGGGCAGACCTGAACGCATATATTGATCAGGACAAGTACTTAAGCAAGCGCCGGGGTGAGTATGCCGAGCGTAATGGCGGTGTGGCTCCTTGGGTTAATTTCCTCGATGCCCGCCTACTCCAAGATGTGTTCACTAACATCGGCGATACGAAAAACACTTTGCAGTTCAGCTTAGATATTTTCAATGTAGGCAACCTGTTGAACAAGAACTGGGGTGTAATTGAAACGCCGAACCGTAGTGGCCTGATTACGTTCTCGGACTTTGATCAAGCTACAGGCCGCCCACGCTTCACGGTTCCCTACCTGAACAATCCAATCCGTAACGCTACAACCGGTGAGGTTACTTCAGCCACGGCATTGTCGGAAACTAACCGCAACGTTACCACGGATGCTTCACGCTGGCGCATTCAGTTGGGCTTGCGCTACATCTTCAACTAAGCCAGCGGTTTAGTTCTTTTCAGAGAAGGCGGGAAATATTTCCCGCCTTCTTTTTTTGAAAAAAATACGCCTGTAGCTTGCAGGTTCAGATTTCGGCTGTACTTTTGTCCCACCAAACGCAACCGGCGGCTGGACTTATTCGGGGGATTAGCTCAGCTGGCTAGAGCGCTTGCATGGCATGCAAGAGGTCATCGGTTCGACTCCGATATTCTCCACTTCTAAAAAGACCACTCCTGAACGAGTGGTCTTTTTTTGTTTTAAACGCGACCGTAGGATAAGCGAAACCCGTGCAAGGCGGGGCAAACATGCGCCGGTGCACTTGGTTATTCAAGCCAACGAGAATGGTTTAGCGCCTATCTTTGTTGCCAGCAGCGTAGACCACCCGCCCTCGCTTAATTCCACTTCCTGCATGCCCACCACGCAAGCCCCTCCGGTTTCCTTCGACGACACGGCTGTTGCCTTTGCCTCTAAATCAGATGGTGACCTGCGCAAGATGTACGCCCTCTTCGCGGCCATGAATAACAACATGCTGGTGAAAACCGGCGGGGGGCTGATGAAAACCGCTCTTAAATGGAGCCTGCCCGGTAGCAAGTTCTTAATCAAGCATTCCATTTTTGAGCAGTTTTGCGGTGGCGAAACCATCCGGGAATGCCTGCCCGTCATTCAGGAACTTGGCCGTTACCACATCGGCACCATCCTCGACTACTCAGTAGAGGGCGAGGGGGACGAGAAAAGCTTCGACCGGACCCGGGACGAGATTCTGGCCACCATTGAGCTGGCCCACCGCTCCGAGCATATTCCTTTCTCCGTTTTTAAAGTTACGGGCGTAGCCGACAGCAGTCTGCTGGAAAAAGTGCAGGCCGGCCAGACGCTCACGGCCAGCGAGAAAGCCCGATACGAGCGGGCGCAGGCCCGCGTTGACGCTATTTGCGCCCAGGCCCACCGCTATGGGGTGCGGGTTTTTGTGGATGCGGAGGAAAGCTGGTTCCAGGCCACTATAGATGACCTGGCATATACTATGATGGCTCGTTATAATAAAGAGTCGGCCATTGTGTGGAATACCTACCAGCTGTACCGACACGACCGGCTGGAAGCCATTCGGCAGGCCCACGCCGCTGCCGTTGCGGGTGGTTACTTTCTGGGTGGCAAGCTGGTGCGGGGAGCCTATATGGAAAAGGAAGCCCGCGTAGCAACTCAGCGCGGCTATGCCAACCCCATTAATCCCACTAAAAACGCCACCGACGCCCTCTACGATGAGGCCCTCCGCTACTGCGTGCAGCACGCCGAGCGCATCAGCCTGTGCGCCGGCACGCACAACGAGGCCAGTTCTCTGCTGCTAACAAAATTAATGCAACAGCACGGCTTGCAGCCTGACGACCAGCGGGTATGGTTTGCCCAGCTGTATGGCATGAGCGACAACCTTACTTACAACTTGGCAAATGCCGGGTATAACACCGCCAAATATGTCCCCTATGGTCCCGTAGAGGCTGTAATGCCCTACCTGCTCCGGCGGGCCGACGAGAATACGGCCATTTCCGGGCAGAGCAGCCGCGAGTTCCTGCTAATTCAGAAGGAAATGACGCGTCGGAAGCAGAAGTAGACTGGATGGGGCCCCTGAAAATTTTCTAGCACTGAATTTGCCGCTGGAGTAGCTATTGGCTGCTACAGCGGCTTTTTTTTGTACTTTCCGCATCTGATTCCCTCCTTACTTCCCTTTTTCTCTTCATTGTATGACCGGCCGAGTTCGTAGCCACTTAATTAAGTTTGCCCGCACCCAAATAGGTACCACCAGTTATCTGAATTTGGTACAAGAAGCTGAACTGGGGTTCAATCTGGATATATCCCACGAAAAATCCCGTCTGAACGAGATATTAGCTGAAATTTCGGAAAGCGAATTTGCCGCGGGCCGTCCCTTGCTGAGCTGCTTGGTAAAGGTAAAAGGGTCAAAGGGCCAGGGCGACCAGTTCTTCAAGCTTTGTGAGCGGTTGGGTTTTGGCGAGTGGCGTATTCTCAAACAGGATGAACTGTTTCTGGTGAATCTGCGCCAGCAGTGCCGGGAATTTTGGCAGAACGATGCAAACTATCAAGCGTTTGCCTGATGAGTATAGTAGATAACATATATTGATATTCTAATATAATTTAGGCATTTTCTGATGTCAGGTGTAACCCCTTGTTGAGGTCGGCCGTTAAGTTACTCGAATCCCACGTTGAGATTCGCCAGCGCTTAGGTGCTGGTTCTCATCCCATTCAAGTACTCTTAACTCCCACTACCAATGAATACCAACGAATCAAACAACCCACAGAATACTGGTACCGGTTCAGGCGCTAACTATGGTTCCGGCTCGGCCGGCACCGGCTACGGCACGGGTGCAAATACAACTTCGAGCGGCAACATGGGTAACTCGTCCACGGGTTCCGGTGCTTCCGGCGATGATTATAGCGCTACCGCTAAAGGCGCTGCTGTAGCAGGCACTGCCGGTGCTGTAGTAGGCCGTGGCATTGACGCCGTACAGAACGCTACCGACGAAGCAGCACACGCTGTAACTGGCCAGCCTTATCAGAATACTTCGGGCCCTCGCGTACTGACGTCTACTTTCCGTGACCGTGACAGCGCTGAGCGTGCTTATAGCTCCCTTTCTTCGCGTGGTTACTCGAAAGACGACGTAAACCTGCTGATGTCCGACGATACTCGTAAGCGTCATTTCGGTGACAACACTCCCGATACCGACCTGGGTGATAAAGCCATGGAAGGTGCCGGTGTAGGCTCGGCCATTGGTGGAACTGCAGGTGCCGTAATTGGTGCTATTGCCGCCATCGGAACCTCGGTTGCTCTGCCCGGCCTGGGCTTGGTAATTGCTGGTCCTATTGCAGCAGCTTTGGCTGGTGCTGGTGCCGGCGGCCTCACGGGTGGCCTGGTAGGTGCACTGGTTGGCTCGGGTATCCCGGAAGAGCGTGCTGCTGAGTACGAGTCTGACATCAAGAATGGTGGTATCGTGATGGGCGTAAAACCCCGCAACGAAGAAGATGCTCGCTACTTTGAGAGCGAGTTCCGCCGCCACAACGGTGACCGTATCAACTATTAGTAGTTGAGCAACCTTCTAAAAACCGCCCCTCTTCTGCAGAGAAGAGGGGCGGTTTTTTTGTTGTCTCTTTCCGCAGCTCCACGCAACATCTACTGGCCCGCAGCGCCCTTATGCAGGTACGTGGGCACTTATTTCTAGGAGAAACACGTTTTAAGAACAACCGGACATGGCGGCAGACGCGTACCTTACAGACCGGCTTTTGCATACGCTTTTGCGTATATTTGTTTAGGACTCTTTTACCCCTCGGATTCATGTCTTCATTCCGATTGAAAATAGGTTTGTATGCCTTCTTGGTGACAGCAGTGTTTGTGCTGGCCTCATACAAATTGTACCACCGTGGTACCGATACGCGTAGTCCGCAAAAGGACGAGGTGTTGATCAAGGCTATGCTCCAAGGCCTGTCTCAGGCGCACTATCAGCCCGAAAAAGTAGACGATAACTTCTCTAAGCGGGTATTCGACTTATACCTGAAGCGCGTTGACTACAACAAGATGTTCTTGCTGCAGTCGGACGTAGCCCAGCTGCGCAAGTACCAGAACAGCATTGATGATCAGGTGAAAGCCGGGACGCACGAGTTTCTGGACCTGAGCACGAAGTTGATTGACCAGCGCACCAAAGAGGTGCAGGCCCTCTACCGCGACATTCTGTCGAAACCTTTTGACTTCGCTACGGAGGAATCGGTAGAAACGGATTCTGACAAGCTCTCCTTTCCTGCTGATAAGGCAGCGCAGCGCGAGCAGTGGCGCAAGTTCCTGAAGTACGAAACCATGCTGCGTATTTCGGAGATGATGGATGCGCAAAGCAAAGCTAGCGGTAAGAAGCCCGCTGGCTCCCCTCAGTCCAGTACTACTGCCGCCGCAGAACCGGTACGAACACCCGCCGAGATGGAGGCCGAGGCCCGCAAGCGGGTGCTTAAGAACTATAACGACAAGTTCAGCGACCTGCTGCAGAACGACGCCAACGACCGGCTGGCTCTCTACGCCAATACCATTGCCAACACCTACGACCCGCACACGGAGTACTTCGCTCCCCGCGACAAGGAAAACTTTGACTTGGCCATGACTGGCCGCTTTGAAGGCATTGGCGCCACGCTGAAGGAACAGGAAGGCCAGATCAAAGTAGATGATATTCTACCCGGCTCGGCCTCCTACCGTCAGGGTGAGCTTAAGAAGGGAGACGTGATTATGCGCGTAGCCCAGGGTGCCGACGAGCCGGTTTCGGTAGAGGGCTGGCGCTTGGACAAGGCCATTTCCCTGATCCGGGGCAAGAAAGGCACGGAAGTGCGCCTTACGGTGAAGAAGCCCGATGCTAGCATTAAGGTCATTCCTATCATCCGCGACGTGGTGATTCTGGAAGAAACCTACGCGCAGTCAGCCGTCATCAACGAGAATGGCAAGAAAATCGGCTACCTCCGTCTACCTACCTTCTATGCCGACTTCAACGACAACGGCGGCCGCAGCAGCGCCACCGATGTGCGTAAAGAGCTGGAAAAACTAAAAAAAGAAAACGTCGATGGCGTAGTGTTCGACCTGCGCTACAATGGTGGCGGTTCCTTACAGGATGCGGTAGAAATGGCCGGCCTCTTCATTGATAGTGGCCCGGTTGTGCAGGTTCGCTCCGGCCAGGGCGCCCCAACGGTGCTCAACGACCGTGACCCCCGCGTGCAATACAGTGGTCCGCTGGTGGTACTGGTGAATAAGTATAGCGCCTCAGCTTCGGAGATTCTGGCTGCCGCTATTCAGGACTATAAGCGTGGTGTGGTCATGGGCTCGGCCAGCACCTACGGCAAAGGCACCGTACAACGCATCTTCGATCTGGATGATGTGCTGGGTGACTTCAGCAGCCTTAAGCCGTTTGGCTCGCTCAAGCTCACAACGCAAAAGTTTTACCGCATCAATGGTGGTTCGACGCAGTTTAAAGGGGTAGTACCCGATATTATTCTACCCGATGCGCTAAGCTACCTCGACCAAGGCGAGAAGGAGCAGGAGTATGCCTTGAAGTGGGACGAAATTGGTCCAGCCCGTTATAAGACCTGGAACTCGCCATCCGTACCCTTCGATAAGATCAAGGCGCAAAGTCAGGCCCGTATTGCCGGCAGCGCCTCTTACAAGATGGTTTCGGAAATGGTACAGCGCATGCGCAAGCGGAAGGATGAAACCAACGTTTCCCTGAAGCTCTCTGCTTTCCGTACGGAGCAGGAAAAAGCCAAGCTGGAGTCGGACCGGTATGAGGAGATGAAGAAGACGGCCCCTACCCTCGCCATTGCGCCATTGGCTACCGATGTGCAGGCATTGGGCACTGATTCGGTGAAAGTGAACCGGGCTTCCCGCTTTACAAAAACGCTGAAAACGGATATTGACCTCCGGGAGGCAGTAGCCGTGGTGAAAGATCAGCTCTAAGCTGCTCACTTATTCGAAAGGCCCTCCGCAAGCTGTTGTGGAGGGCTTTTTTTGTCAATAGCCCTTTACCTATCACACTTAGCAAATAGATCTATATAAAGCAGCTATTTACAACGATGATAATTATCTTTAACTCTATAAATTTCAGGCACTTAATCCGGTAAAATAATTGCGAATATTTTTAGCAAACAAGCAACTGTTTTTTATCTTGTCATGTTAACAATGCATGACAGACAACATGGAAAACAACATCATTCCGCTTGTACTGACGGACGAGCAGAAACAAGCCGAGGAAACGTGGCGCAAATCCATTCCGGCCCAGGTTTTCCTTAACTACTTCTTCGCTATCAACTACCACATTCAGGAGGCTGATGATGCCTTGGGTGGGTTGCAGCATTTGCCTTTCTTTCGGGCGCATCAGGCCGAGCTAACGACGCAGGACGTGCAGGCAGTTACCCGTTTGCTACACGCTTGCTGGAGCACGGAGTATGCCTTGCGGGCCACGGCTGAGCTGGGTGACGAGGATTATTTGCGCAATGCCCTGCACTGGACATTTCCGCAGGCTTACCACGCCATTATGGCGGGCTTGCAGGCTTTCCTGTACACGGCGGGCGTCCGCAGCAACAACCCTTCGCTGATTCGGCGCGAGGTTGGCCGCCTAGTCGTGCGCAATGCCTATCCCCGCCCGATTTCCTTTTACGCTGCTGGCTCCTATGGCGACTTTAGCATCCACCGGCTGCCGCTGGCGGGCTACAAGCCTGGGCTGCACATTGCCGGTAAGGAAATCGAAGCTCAGGCCCAGATTGGCCAGTTCCTGCGCACCACCCGCAAGCTAAAAGCGCAGTGGACTCGCCAGCAGGTTCAGGCTAACGCCAACACGGCCATTCGCAGCCAAAAAACCGGCAAGCCGCTGGATAAGTGGACGGCCACGCATTGGCAGCAGATTACCTGGCGCCTCGGCTATACCACCATCTTCGATTTGCTGGGCCGCCTGCGCATCTCCCAGACCAGCCGTGAGATTGAGCGCTACGTGGAAGCGGAAATCGACTTTAAGCTTTTCCACCAGTCCCTGCTCAACATCGTGAGCTACCTCAACGGGCTGCACGAAAGCTACGTGGCCAAAGCCATGGGGCTGTCGCAGTATGAGCAGTTGATTGCCGAACTACCCAAGCACCTGCAAGGGTCCTTTGTAGTGGAACGCTTGCGCAAACAAGTGCAGCCGCTGCTGAGCGACTCTCAGCCCGAGGTCCAGATGGGCATTGCTGCCTAACGCTACTCAAAGCCTTACTGCATATACACGTAAACGCTGCTCCTTTGGGGCAGCGTTTTTTGTTTTTAGCTGAGCCAGGCCCAATTATCAAAACCCGCATAAAGCGTAACGCTCAGTGTGTACCTTTGCAGGCTTATTCAACGACCTACTTTCATGCAGCACCTCAGCGAACAGGAGCAGCTTCGCCGCCACAAGCTGGCGGAACTTCAAAAGCTCGGCATCGAGCCCTACCCCTCCGAGCTGTACGACGTGAATTTCTACGCGCAGGAAATTCATGACAACTACCACCCCGAGCTCAACAACTTCCAGGAAGTGAGCCTGGCAGGCCGGCTGATGTCGGTGCGGGTGATGGGTAAAGCCTCGTTTGCCGAACTCATGGATACGACGGGCCGCATCCAGCTTTACGTAAACCGCGACGAAATCTGCCCCGGCGACGACAAGGAGCTGTATAACACTGTCTTCAAGAAGCTGCTCGACCTGGGCGACTTCGTGGGCGTGAAAGGCTACGTGTTCAAGACGCAGGTAGGCGAAACCTCCATTCACGTGAAGGAGCTGAAGGTGCTCAGCAAAGCGCTGCGCCCCTTGCCAGTCGTCAAGGAATCGGTGGATGAGCAGGGCAACAAAACGACCTATGATGCCTTCACGGACCCCGAGCAACGCTACCGCCAGCGCTACGTGGACTTGGTAGTGAACCCGCACGTGCGCGACGCTTTCGTGAAGCGCACCCAGTTGGTGCAGGCCATGCGCAACTACCTCAACGACAAAGGCTACTTGGAGGTGGAAACGCCCATTTTGCAGCCTTTGTATGGTGGTGCGGCAGCTCGGCCCTTCAAAACGCATCACAACACGCTGGACATGACGCTTTACCTGCGCATTGCCAACGAGCTGTACCTCAAGCGCCTTATTGTGGGCGGCTTCGACGGGGTGTACGAATTCTCGAAGGACTTCCGCAATGAGGGCATGAGCCGCTTTCACAACCCGGAGTTCACTCAGATGGAGCTGTACGTAGCCTACAAGGACTACTACTGGATGATGGACCTGGTGGAGGAAATGGTAGAGCGCGTAGCCCTGGCCCTGCACGGCAAGACCGAAGTGCAGGTAGGCCAGAACCTGATCAACTTCCAGCGTCCCTGGAAGCGCTTCACCATGGCCGAGTCTATCCAGCACTTCACGGGGGTGGATATTTCGGAGTTGGATGAGGCCGGCCTGCGTGCCGCGGCCCAGCAGCTGCACGTGCCACTGGACCCCAGCATGGGCAAAGCCAAAATCATCGACGAGATATTTGGGGAGCACGTGGAGCCCAAGCTCATTCAGCCCACGTTCATAACCGACTACCCGGTGGAAATGTCGCCGCTGGCCAAGAAGCACCGCGACAAGCCGGGCCTGGTGGAGCGCTTTGAGGCTATCTGCAACGGCAAGGAAATCTGCAATGCTTTCTCCGAGCTGAACGACCCTATTGACCAGCGCCAGCGTTTCGAAGACCAATTGGAGCTGGGCAAGCGCGGCGATACTGAGGCTATGGTGCTTGACGAGGACTTCCTGCGGGCCCTGGAGTACGGCATGCCGCCCACAGCTGGCCTGGGCATCGGCATTGACCGGCTGAGCATGATTATGACCAACTCCAACTCCATCCAAGACGTGCTGTTCTTCCCGCAGATGAAGCCGGAATACACGAAATCGGAAAATGCGCCGAAACCTGAAACCCAGGAATAAGCGAGCAGCCCTAAAATCAAAAAGCCTCCTGCAGTAAAAATTGCAGGAGGCTTTTCTTTACAAGAAACTTACCCTTCCAATTGCCTGGGTACCTAAAGAAATGTGCGATGGACAAGTCTGATTTTACTACCGGGCTGTTAAACCAATCCTGGTAGAAGCTCCTACTGTCGGCAATTTTGCTTTAGCCTTAAGCAATTTTCTTTCAAGCTCTTGTTACAGTCTTTAACGGAAGCAATACTCGGAGGTTACTGAAAGCCCGAATCTTACACTTCGTCTTGTTTCTCGGGCGTTGGGGCGGCACCGCTCTCGGCGGTAGCGGCCGGCGCTTCAATCGGGCTGCTGCCAGCTTCAGCGGTGCTGTCCAGGTCATTCAGCAGGGAGTCGGCGGCGGAGCGGTCCGAAGAATGCTCGGCGGACACACCGCCCGTTTTCAGGTCATTCAGCCGGCTCAGGCCTTCCTTGAGCAGCTTGGAGAGGTCGTCGGAAAAGCGGCTGGCTGATTGCCGCAGGCCAGCCCGGGTTTCGTCCCCGGTTTCGGGCGCCAACAGCAAACCGGCAATAACGCCAGCGGAAGCCCCGGCCAGCAGCGACAAAATGATTTTACCCTTGTCGTCTTTCATAAAGCAAAAGGAAGTAAAAGGTGAACAACTCGCGTGTGTGGCAAGATAACGGAGAAGCGGAAAAAGGGTTGATAAAAAAAGCCCTTCCCCGGAAAGGGGGAAGGGCTTTTGATTCGTTATGCACGTTGCCGTCGACTTACAGATCGTTCAGCAGCTTGTGGATTTCGCGCTTGCCTTTGCCTAGTTTCTGCTGCAAACGGCCTACTAGGTCTTCTTCCTGACCTTCGGCATACTCCAGATCTTCGTCCGTGAGCTGCGCGTACTGCTGACGCAGTTTGCCTTTGGCTTCGTTCCAGTCGCCTTTCAGCTTGAGGCTGCTGCCGGGCAGCGTTACGCCGAGGTCTTCGAGCTTCTCTACGTAGCCTTTGAATTTGGCATCCAGCTCTTCGCCGTACTTCGACAGCTGCTCACCAAACTGGCCGCTGTATTTAGTAGCTACGGTGCCCAGCTTTTCGCGGGTAGCCTTGCCTTTGTCGGGGGCCATCAGCAGGCCGGCAATGATACCAGCACCGGCGCCAGCTAGGGCAGCGAGGAGAATTTTACCAGAGTTGTCTTCTTCGTGATACGACATGATTAGGGAGAGAATGGAAGTGAATGATTGAGGTATACTGGAAGCTGATGCCTCCGGCTGGCCGGCTGCGGCCCAAACATAAGCAGGAGCAGCCAAACCTGATGCCCTGCCTATACGCAGGCTTTTGCCGGGGGTTATACGGGAGCCACAAAAAAATAGCTTTTGGCTAATACTCCCACATCTGCGGTCCGTTTTGTTTAGGCTTGCGTACTTTGGCGCAATCTTCACCTACTTACTTTGCTATGAAAATTCTGTTTGCGGCGCCCTTCCTGCTTGCGGCCCTCGCGGGTGGCTGTCAAACCTCGGATAGCCCGGCTACTACTGCAAAGGAGTGCATCGATGCCTCCAAAATCCGGAAGGATGCCATGTGCACGATGCAGTACGACCCAGTATGTGGCTGCGACGGCAAAACGTATGGCAATGCATGCCAGGCAAACAACGCCGGTGTAACGAGCTTTACTAAAGGGGAATGCCCCCCTGCGTCTACCAACTAGTTTTGCTGCCCTATGTCCGACAAACGTTATATTCTGAACCCTGCGCCCTTTGTGGTACCCACCACCGATGGCAAGCTCATTGAGGAGCACGTAGGCCACGCCAGCACCGGCACCGGCCAGTACAGCCTGGCGCACATGGTGGCCCCGCCGCATTGGAGTGAGCCCCACCAAACTCCCGAATTCGACGAAATCACCATTGTGGTGCGCGGCCGCAAGCGGTTTGAAATTGATGGCGAAACCGTGGAGTTGCAGGCCGGGCAAGCCCTGCTGATCAAAGGAGGCGCTCGGGTGCGCTACTCCAACCCCTTCGACGCCGAGTGCGAGTATTGGTCGGTGTGCGTACCGGCCTTCAACCCTGCTACCGTAAACCGGGAGGAATAACCGGGCTAATTGGCGGCAACAGCAAGGCCCGGTCTTTCCTCTCTCAGGGAACTGCCGGGCCTTGCTGCTGCCAAGCAGTTGTTATTTCAGGCCCAGCCAGCGCCGCAGCTCTGGGGTGCGGTGGGTGCTGGCGGTGAGGCTCACGGGCTGCCCACGCAAGTGTACCACCAGCGTATCGTTGAAGTAAGGCTCCAACCGCTCAATGGCGCTTAGCTGCACGATTTCGGTGCGATTTAGGCGGAAAAAGCGGGTCGGATCGAGCTGGGCTTCCAGCTGGCTGAGGGTTTCGTTGAGTACATAGTCCCGCCCCTGAGCGTCGTAGGCGTGGGTGACGCCGTTGCGCAGCTGAAAATACAGCAGATTGGCCACCTCGAGCAGGTACAGGCCCTGGCGGGTTTTACTGACAAGCCGCTGCTTATGGGTCGGAGCCGGCGTGGCCTGGCCCAGCGTGGCGGCCAGTTGCTGCAGCGCCGCTCCCTGAAACGACTGCCGCAGCCGCTCAAACTTCTGCATGGCGGCGGCAAACTGCGCGTACTGGACTGGCTTAAGCACGTAGGCAATGCCATTCTGCTCGAAGGCTTGCACCAGAAACGAGTCGTAGGCCGTGACGAAGATGACGGGGCTGCTAACGGCCACCTGCCCGAACAGCTGAAACACGTTGCCGTCCAGCAGTTCGATATCCGACAAAATCAAATCGGGGGCCGGGTGCTGGCGCAGGAACTCCACGGCTTCGCTCACCTGCTGGCACTCGCCCACAATGGTGGCGGCCGGCGCGTACTGCAAGGCAAAGCGGCGGAGTTGGTCGAGAGCGGGTTCCTCGTCTTCAATCAACAGCAGACGCAGCATAGGAAGTGAGTAGTGAGTAGGGAGTAGGGAGTAGTGAGTGGCTACGCGGAGAGGGTGTCAAAACTGGGTAAAAAGCGCAGAAAACGCGGCAGAATTCAGTTTACGCTGGCACCAAGGCCCGGCGCACCAGGGGCAGCGTAACGCTGAAATGCTCGGGCGTGTCGTCGATACGCACGGGCGTATCATGGAGCAGGGCCAGGCGGGCACGCAGCCCGGCCAGGCCACTGCCTTCGCCGGTTGCCGGCACCGGGCGGGGTTGGCGGGCGTGGCTTATCTGCAGGCTGGTGGCCGTGAGGGTGAGGCGCACGCGCAACGGCCGGGCACGGCTGCCCAGGTTGTGCTTGAGGGCATTGGTAAGCAACTCCTGCCCTACCCCGGGCGGAATCAGCAGCTGCTGCAACTCATCGGCGGAGATCTGTACATCTTCCTCAAACACGTACGCCGCCCCAAAGCGCCGCTGCAGCAGAAACTGGTAGTCGCGCAGGAAGGCCATTTCTTCGGCCACCGGCACGGCATCGTGCTGGCGAGTGCGCACCAGGTAGCGGTATAGGCTGGCCAGATGGGTGACGTAGTCGTGGGCGGCGGTATTGGCAGGCTCGATCAGAGCGGTCAGGATGTTGAGGTTGTTGAACAGAAAATGCGGATCGACGTGCTGCTGCAGGGCCTGCAGGCGGGCCTGGGTGGCTTCTTTTTCCAGGCGCTCCACCTCCACTCGCACCTGGGCAGCGTGCTGCTGGTACAGAAACGGCAGGTACACGCTGCCTACCAACAGGTACAGAAATATATCCGACGAAAGGTTACGCACCACCGGGTACCAGCCGGCGTAATTGTCGTGCCCAATGTGGGTGAACTCCAGCACCGCTGTGAGCAGCTGCGTCAGGCCCACAAACAGCAGCGCCCCGCGCCACAGCAGCCCAAAGAAGTAGCGGGCCTGCCCCGACGCCTGCCCCCGGCGCAAGGCCCGGGCGTGCAGCCGGTCCAGCAGCCACACAATCAGCAGGGCCTGCAGAAACGTCCAGAACGGCGCATCCGGGAACAGGTAAAAGTCCTCCGCCGTTACGGCCATGGTCAGGCGCGTGTACAGCGCCAGCAGTAACGACAGCGCGAACATGAACAGGTAGAACCAGGGCTTTTTGCGCATGCGTAACGGATTTTAGCGGTAAGCTAGCCAAACTCCCCTGTCATCCTGCGCTTGCGAAGGACCTTGTCACGCATGAACAGACTGTTACAACGTGGTAAGAACCTTCGCAAGCGCAGGATGACAGACTCGTTTTCTGCTGTCACAGATTTAGAATTGGCCGGCCGGCTTCATCTCCTTGCCGGTTTCGTCGAGGAAGCGCAGCACAGGCTGGTTGTTTTTATCGACCCCGATGGTCAGGCGAGTGCGGCCCTGGCTGTCCTTAAAGTCGAGGGTGGACTGGTCGGTGTTGGCCACCATCATCATGCGGGTGGCCCCGCGCTGATCGGCCATAATTACGGCCGAGGAGCGGCCGGCAGTAGTTCCCACGTACATGCGCGTCATCAGCCCCAGCTTGCCTTCCTTCTGGGCTTGCTGCTTTTCCTCGGGCGTGGCGTTCTTGTACTTCTCGTTCAGCACGGCCACCGATTCCTCAGGAGCATCGTTGAAGGTGAGGCCGGCCTTGTAGCCCCCGCCCTGTTCCTGGTAGTTGAGCGCAATAACCTGGTCCTGCCCAAACCGGTCGAACGACAGGTGGCCCCCGGCCGAAGGCTTACCATCCGGGCCCTTCTCACCGCCGAAGATTAGACCACCGCACTCCTCGCCCTTGTCATTGTAGAACAACATGCCGGGGTGGGGCCGCTTGTAGTCGATGTGCTTGCCGTCGATGGTGACGCCCTGCGGAAACCGCTCCTTGTTGCTCATCATCATCTTCACGGTGCCGTCGCGCTCCACCAGGTTCAGGCGCTCTACCGATATTTCGCCAAAGCGCACCGGCTTATCGGGCTTGCCGAAGGCGCAGAGCAGGGCTACCGCCGGGACTAGCAGCGTGCTTAGTGCGTAGGCTTTCAGGAATTTTACGTCGCGGGTAAGCTTGTTCGTGTCCATAGCAAAAGAAGTGGTTGAGGGTTGATTGATGACCCAAAACTGCGCTTGCGCTGCCCCAAATGCAGGCACTTTCGCGGGAGTGCCGGAAAAATCGTGCGAGTGCCGGAAACTGAGGCGCGAGTGCCTAAAGCGCCGGTGCAGCTTCGGGCGGGTTTCCCTATCTTTCTCCACCACTTCCCCTTCCCCGCCGCATGGATCAGCGCATCATCAACCTGTTCGACGAATACACCCACGCCCCGCTTAGCCGCAAGGATTTCCTGGACCGCCTCGTGAAGTTAACCGGCGGCACGGCCCTGGCAGCCGCGGCCCTGGCAGCCCTGGAGCCCGGTTACGCGCAGGCGGCTACCCCCGGCGACAACGAGAAAAGCAAGCTGGTAGCGGAAGAAGTAACCTGGCCCGGCGACGCCGGCGTGACCATGAAGGGTTTGCTGGTGCACCCCAAAGACAAGAAAAAGCGCGGGGCCGTGGTGGTCATTCACGAAAACCGGGGCCTCACGCCGCATATCAAAGACGTAACCCAACGCGTAGCCCAGGCCGGGTACCTGGCCCTGGGCGTGGATGCGTTATCGGTGTTCGGGGGTACGCCCGCCAACGAAGACGAAGGACGCACGCTCATCGGCAAGCTGGACAAGCCCCAGAACCTGAACAACTACCTCGCCGCCTTACGCTACCTGCGCGCCCGCCCGGAAAGCAACGGCCGCACCGGCTGCGTGGGCTTCTGCTGGGGCGGGGCTATGGCCAACCAGCTGGCCCTGCACGACCCGCAGCTAAACGCCGCCGTGGCGTACTACGGAACCCAGCCCGAAGCCACCGCCGACCTCACCCGCATCAAAGCTCACCTCATGCTGCACTACGCCGGCCTCGATGAGCGAGTCAATGCCGGTAAGGACACCTACGAAACCGCCCTGAAAGCCGCCGGTGTGCCGTTTGAACAGTTCGTGTATGAGGGTGTCAATCACGCCTTCAACAACGACTCCTCCCCCGCCCGCTACAATGCCGAAGCCGCCAAGCTAGCCTGGGAACGGACACTGCGGCTATTCAAAGAGCAGCTAGGGTAACTCTGTACATATGGAGCCCTTAATCGGTATTGGTTTCTGGCGTAGCCTGCTGGAGCCAGAACTGCCTGACCCAGCTTAGTTTATTGATGCGCAGTGGCCGCAGCACGAACGCCAGATGGTGCTGGACTATTTACTCCAAGGCAAGCCCTTGTGCTACTGGATGGGGTACAGCTGGTGCCGTTTTCGCTGCGGCACTGCAGCGGCGAGCATGGGCGCTGCGGACCTTACAGATGGCACTTATTGCTGGCCGGAGGGACTCGCGCATTATGTACATCGTCACCTGGTTCGTTTACCAGAATCTTTTGTTCAGTATGTGCTTGGTCAGGCTAGCTTCCCTACTGCGGCAACCACTGCCGTACCTGAGAGTTGCCCGGTAGATATGACTTGGTGGCAGCAGCAAGCAGGTTGGAACCCCAAGGCCTGTTCTTTTCCTGCGGAAACAGATGAACAAGCTCAGCGAACAATCCGGGCATTTGAAAGAGAAATGGTTTTAGAGCCTTCTATGCTTACACACGCCGCGTGTAAAGCCCGAACGCACCTAATAAAGCAGTGGCGGGCTAAAAACAGCTGAGAGCATAATCCACTCGACTAACCATCTGGCTCTAGGAAAACAACAATGCCCCACTGGTTGCTGTAAGCGAAAGCAACCAGTGGGGCATTAGGCCTTTGGGCCCTTGGAGACTACATTCGTCCTTCCGGCTTAGCGGCGGACAGGGGCTTACGCGGCAGCTTGGCGTCGCGCATGGCGGCTTGGTACACGAAAGAGGCCACCACTACTGAGGCCTGCTTGAGGTCGTCGGCGGGGAGCCGCTCGTAGGTGTCCATGTTGGTGTGGTGGGTGCGGGTGCCATAATCGAGTGGGTCTTGGATAAACTGGAAGCCGGGTAGGCCCACGGCATCAAACGAGAGGTGGTCGGTGCCGCCGGTGTTGCGTAGCGTGACGGTGGTAGCACCCATATCAGCAAAGGGCTTCAGCCAGTCCTGGAAAATGGGAGCCACTGCTTCGTTGCCCTGGGCATAAATGCCCCGGATTTTGCCGGCCCCGTTGTCGAGGTTGAAGTAGGCAGCCAGCTTCTCGTGCTCGGGCAGCAGTTGCATGGTAGCAGGGTCGGCGAAGTGGTTTTTCACGTAGCCGCGGGAGCCGTGCAGGCCCTGCTCCTCCTCGCCCCAGAGTGCAATGCGAATGGTGCGGCGGGGCTGCACGCCGGTGGCTTTCAAAATACGGACAGCTTCCATCATGATGGCGCAGCCGGCAGCATTGTCGGTGGCACCGGTGGCAGCGTGCCAGGAGTCGAGGTGGCCGCCCAGCATTACTACTTCACTTTTCAGCTTTTTGTCGGTGCCGAGGATTTCGGCTACCACGTTGTAGCCCTTCAAATCCTGGGTTTGAAAGCGGGTGCGGGTTTCAAGTTCAATTTCCACGGGAATGCCCGCTTCGGCCAGCCGAATCAGGCGCAACTGGTCTTCGGGAGCCATTTCCAGCTCGGGCAGCACGGGCTTGGCGTCGACGGCATAGGGTGCCCCATTGCTGGTGAAGAACGTGCCATCGGAGCCGCCGCGGGAACTTAGCACGGCGGCGGCACCTTCGCTCACCAGCATGTCGGCCAGCTTGGTGCGCAGGGCCATCAGGGCTTTGCGCTCGGCCAGGCGCTTTTCTGCTTCCGCATCGGCGGGGCGAGCTGTGGTGGGCGCTTCGGGCTTGAAGTCGGCCATTTTCTTCAACTCCTCGTCGGTGTAGCGCCGGGCATCGGGTTCAAAGGACGGCTTGGGCACATTCGTCACGTTCAGCAGCACAATTTTGTCGCGCAGTTGCCCCTTGTACTTATCAAGCTCGGCTTCAGTGGCAGCCTTCACGACCACCACCGCTTTTTTAAGCGCCCCGTTCGTGCCCGGCGTCCAGGCTTTGGGCGCCCCAATGAGGGTATGGTAGTACGGCGCCGTCATGGCGACGTACGATTTTTCGATGTCCCAGCCCCGCCCGAAGGTACCCCAAGGCTCAATAGCAGCTTTGGCTAGGCCCCAGTCGGCAAGCTGCTTTTTGGTCCACTCGTTGGCGCGGTTCAGGCCTTCAGAGTTAGCCAGGCGCGGGCCGCACACGTCGGTCAGGTAAAAGGCCGTGTCCATCACCTTGGAGCGGTTTAGGCCCTCGTCTTTGATTTTGGCCAGGGTGGCAGCATCGGCCTTGGTGCCTTGCTGGGCCACTACGGGCGCCGCCAGCGTGAGGCCACCCGCCAATACGAGGAGTTGGTATGAAAGCATACAGGAACAACTAATAAAGGATTCGAAGCCAAAGAACCGCGAATCAGCAGACCGTTGCAGGCGTTGCGCCCAGGCAATGCCTTAGATGGCACGGCCGCCACTTGAGCCCGCGCGGCTAAGTAGTCAGCGCCTGTCAGACTGCACAGCCCTCGTCAGGTATCCGCCTTAAAGGGCCAGCCAGGACCATAGCTATGTTGGAGAATCGGTGCCTGAGAAGATTTATCTGAGATAAAAGAACACATAGCATTTTCGGCTAAAAAGTCGATTTATGACTTAACTCAGCACCCTCTATGGTTGCATCGCCTCTAAAATAAATTTGATCATATAGGTAATATTACATTAATCGTCTAAACATATCATTTATCTATATGTTACTAAAACAAGCATATCCAGGGCTTATTGTCAAAAACAACAAGAAATTCTAGTTGTTTAGCCAATACGAATGTATAATTGCCTTACCATCCCCCAACTCAGCCTAAACAGCTGAACACATTAAAACCTCTTTAATCACAACTCTCTAACCCATGAGAAAACTCTTACTTCTGACTTTCCTGTTGGTGGTAGGCCTGGGGCAAATTGCACTAGCGTAGGACCGCACCATAACAGGCCGTGTCACGGACCGTGATACGAACGAAGGTCTGCCGGGCATCACTGTATTGCTGAAGGGCACGACCATTGGTGTTTCCACCAACACCGACGGCACCTACACTCTTTCGTTACCAGCGGCAGGCGGTACCCTTTCCTTTTCGTCCATCGGCTATACGTCAGTAGAGCGGAGTGTAACCAATGAAAGCCGGTTGGATGTGATTATGGCCGCCGACACCCGCCAGCTAAGTGAAGTAGTAGTGACCGGCTTTGGCATTGCGCAGGAGCGGAAGGAACTCACCGGCGCTATTGCCACCGTGAAGGCCCGGGACTTCGAGAACCAGCCCATCGTCAGCGTCGACCAGGCTTTGCAGGGCCGCGCGGCTGGGGTGCAGGTTACGCAAAACTCCGGCACACCGGGCTCCGGTATTGCCGTGCGCGTACGGGGTAGTGCTTCCATCGGGGCCGGCAGCGAGCCGCTCTACGTGATTGATGGCCTGCCCATCAACACCGGCAGTTACACCAACGTGGGCACCGGAGGCCAGCTAACCAACGCCCTCTCCGACCTGAACCCGAACGACATCGAATCGATTGAAGTGCTGAAGGATGCCGCGGCCGCCGCTATTTACGGCTCCCGCGGTTCCAACGGCGTAGTGCTCATCAGCACCAAACGGGGTAAAGCCGGCCGCACCCGCGTGGGCATCGACTACTACCGGGGTGCGCAGACGGCCTGGAAAAAGCCCGAGGCCCTCACAGGCCAGCAGCAGACGGAACTGTTCCTGGATCAGGCCCGTAACCGCTACCCGCTTGTTAACGGCCAGATTTCGGCCTTTGGGGTAAACTGGCGCAGCTACGCCGACCTGACGGGTTACCTGTTCAGTGATGCCAACCTGGGCGTAGACGACCAGGGCCAGTACATCATCATCGACAACGGGGACGGCATCCGCGACCTAGCTCAGTTCCAGGACCCCAGCACGGCACCCAACACCAACTGGGCCAATGAAATTCTGCGCACCGCGCCCATCACCAACCACGAGCTGAACATCAGCGGCGGCACGGATCGGAACTCTTACCGGGTAAGCGGCAGCTACTTCAGCCAGGACGGTATCATCATTGGCTCGGGCTTCAACCGCGCCAGCGGCCGCATCGTGCTGGACAACAAGCTGTCGGACCACATCCGGATGGGCTTAAACCTGGGCCTGAACCGCGGCGTGAACACCCGGATTCAGAACGATAACAACATCAACGGGGTACTGAGTACGGCCGTGCTGGTGGCCAGCGACATTCCGGTGTTCCGCCCCGATGGCACCTACGCCAAAGACCCGGCCTCATCCACCGAAAACCCCCTGGCCGCCGCCCGGGAGCCTTATCTGAAAGGCATCAGCTCCCGCGTGATTGGCACGCACTACACCGAGTTTGAGTTTATTAAGGACCTGAAGTACCGGGCTACTTTCGGCCTCGACTACCTCCAGTTCAAGGACGAAGCCTTCTTCCCGACCACCACGAACACGGGCCGGGGTACCAACGGCTCAGGCATTGCAGCCATCAACACCGACGCCAACTTCAACCACATCAGCTCGTTCCTGTACACCAAGACTTTCGGCGACCATACGCTGAACGGCCAGGTGGTGCTTGACTACCAGCAGAGCACGTTCAACTCCGTTATTGCCCAGGGCACCGGCTTCCCCGGCAACACGGTACGGCAGCTGGCCGCCGCCGCCGTGAAAACCAACGCCTCTTCCAGCGAAACCCAGTACCGCCTGTTTGGCACGCTGGTGCGGGTCAACTACAACTTCCGGGACAAGTACCTGCTGGGTGCCAGTGTGCGCCGCGACGGTTCTTCCCGCTTCGGGGTAAACAACCGCTACGGTATTTTCCCGGCTGCCTCGGTGGGCTGGCGCATCTCGGAAGAAGCTTTCCTGAAAGACAATAGCATCGTTTCGGATGTGAAGTTGCGCGCCAGCTACGGCGAAACGGGTAACCAGGAGGTGGGCAACTTCGCCTCCCGCGGCCTGATCAACACCGGGGCCAACTTCCAGCAAGTGGGTGGTCTGGCCATTGGGCAGCTTGAGAACCGCAACCTGCAGTGGGAGCGGACGGCTACTGCCAACGTAGGCCTCGACGTGGGCCTGATTGACAACCGCGTGTACCTGGCCGTAGATGCCTACAACCGCGACACGCGCGACCTGCTCCTCGACCGTCTGGTACCCGGCAATACGGGTTACCTCTCCTACAGCGAGAATATCGGCAACATGCGTAACCGCGGGCTGGAAGTATCGCTAAACACTGTGAACGTGCGCGCCGAAGAGCCTGGTAATTTCAGTTGGGAAACGAACTTCAACATTGCCTTCAACCGCAACGAAGTGACCAAGCTGACGGAAGGCGACCAGGGCTCGGCCCGGGGCTTTGCCAGCTGGCTTGCTGTAGGTCAGCCGCTGGGGGCCTTCCGGGGTTACCGCGTAGAAGGCATCTTCCAGACCCAGGAGGAAATTGATGCGCTGGATGCCGCCGCTCGGGCGGCTACCGGCTCGGCTACGGCCCGCTACCAGGCGGCTCTCACCCGCCCCGGCGACATTAAGTTCCGCGACATCAACGGCCGCGACGCGAATGGCAACCTTACGGGCCGCCCCGATGGCCGCATCACCGGCGACGACCAGGAAATTCTGGGCAATGCCCAGCCCAAGTTCTTTGGGGGCCTGACGAACACCATCCGCTGGAAAGGCTTCGACCTGAGTGCCTTTATTCAGTACAGCTACGGCAACAAGATTTACAACAACAACATTGCTTTTGCCCAGGGTATGAACGGCGTATTTGGCCAGGATGCTTCCGTGCTGAACCGCTGGACGCCGAGCAATACCAACACCAACGTGCCCCGGGCCGTGTACGGCGACCCGAACAACAACCGTCGGGTCTCGGACCGCTTCATCGAAGATGGTTCCTATGCCCGCCTCAAAAACCTGACCATCGGCTACACCGTGCCTCAGGCAGTTACCCAGCGCTTTAAGCTAAGCTCCCTGCGCGTGTATGCTCAGGCCCAGAACCTGGTGACGCTCACCGACTACTCCGGCCTCGACCCGGAAGTAAACACCTTCAGCGGGTCCAACACAGCGTTGGGTACCGACTTCCTGGTTTTCCCGCAGGCCCGCACCATCACCGGCGGTATCAGCCTGGGTTTCTAATCTCTCCCCTTTACTTCTCTGATTTTCATGGTACATATTCGTTCTTTTAGCCGCCGCCTGCTGCCCGCAGCACTGATGCTTACCCTGGGCTTCGGCGGCTCGTCCTGCGAGAAAATTCTGGACGTAGAGCCCCAGAACAGCCTGGATGCCACGGCGGGCCTGAAAACGCCGGCCGATATCCAAGCGGCAATCCGGGGCAGCTACGACATTCTGCAGAGCGCCAACTACCTGGGCCTGCGCTACCAGCTGTTTGCCGATCTGGGAGCCGATAACGCCCGCCACACGGGCACGTTTCCCAGCTTCGCCAACATTGCCAACGCAGCCATCCTGCCCGACAACGTGGAGCTCACGAACATGTGGAACACGATTTACGCGGGCATCAACCGCGTGAACTACGTTATCCAGCAGGCGGAGCGCCTGAACGACCCCAGTTTCGACAAGAACACTGCACTGGCTGAAGCTCGTGCTTTGCGGGCTTTCCACTATATGAACCTACTGGCCTACTGGGGCGGCACGCCGGCTGGCTACGGCTACGCCGGTGGCGTAGGCGTACCGCTGCGCCTGACACCGACCACCAGCATCACGGGGGAAGAAATCAAGCCCATTGCCCGGAGCACGGAAGCCGAAGTAGTAGCCGCTATTCGGGAAGACCTGGATTTTGCGGCCCAAACCCTACCGGGCGAACGTAGCACCAAGGCTTATATCGGTAAGGCAACTGTGCTGGCCTTACGTGCCCGCCTGGAACTTCGTCTGCGCAACTATGAAGCAGCGGCTGACTATGCCTCGCAGGTAGATGCAACACTGCAGGGCTTGACCCCCGCCAAGTCGCTAGCAACCAACATTACGGGCGCTAGCTACGACGCCATATTTTCGCAGAAGTTCTCGTCAGAGTCGATTTGGGAGCTAGGTTTTGATCCGGTAGACGGTAACACCCTTGCTTTCTTCTGGTTTCCAGCCGCCTCGGGCGGCCGCAATGAAGTAGACCCGGCCACGGGCCTGGGGCCCGCACACGAGGCCGGCGACCTGCGTCGGAACGTGAATGTGGTAACGGCTGCTACTGCTGTACCCGGCGTTTTTCCCAGCGGTACTACTCGTAAATATTACCGCATAGCTTCCAGCGACGATAACGTGATTCTGGTTCGCAGCGGTGAAGTGGTCCTAACTTGGGCAGAAGCCTTGGCTCAACTTGGCCAGACGGACCAGGCAATAGTCCTAACTAACCAAGTGCGCAAACGGGCTGGATTGGCCCCTTACGTATTTGAAACCCCTCCTGCCGACGCACAAGGCAATATTCCTCCTCACGTGCTATTGGCTAATACCCCCGGAGCTGTTGTGTCCGCCATTCTGAAGGAGCGCCGGGTAGAGCTAGCCAACGAAGGCTTCCGCTGGTTTGACCTGCGTCGCACCGGGCTGGTACAGATGACGCTGCCCTTGGTTACCCAGGAGTTCCGCAACCTGTGGCCCATTCCCCAGCGCGAGCTGCAGACCAGCAACGGCCTCATCGTGCAGAACACCGGTTACTAGTTTTAACTTACAAGCCGCTTACAAAAGCCTCCCTGGTTATCCAGGGAGGCTTTTTTTGCTTTTAACCATAGATTTTCCAAATATCTACTCTCCGCTCGGACTTATGGAAGCCCACTGCCTTAGGAGAAGTAGCGTGCGGGCAGACCAAAGCGCCAGTGCCTGATTCGGCCAGGTCGGGCAGTGCCTAACGCGCAGGCGGGCGCTAAGCAGGTGTAGTAGCACGGGCATAGCTTCCATACTCCTTCTCAATGTTCCAGCCGCGGCCGAAGCTGCTCCAGGGCGCAAGGATGAGGGCACCCGGCACAGCAAAGAATGGACGAATCCAGCGCTTACAGTGGTACCTGTACGCCATAACCCCTGCGGTAGCTTCTCATTTTGATCCGACCTCCGCTACAGAGCCCCTACTGCTGAGCTTAGGGACCTGTCAAATGGCTAAAACTTGTTTATCGCCGATTAATTCTTAATATTCTTCTACAAAACCGGCAAACTTATCCTATTATACCCATGAATGCCTTAAAACGTAATAACGTCCACGTAGTCGGTCGGGGCCAGACTACGCTGCTATTTGTCAACGGCTTCGGCTGCGACCAAACTATCTGGCGCTACATGCTGCCGGCTTTGTCTGAGCATTACAGCATGGTGCTCTTCGACCACGTAGGCGCTGGCCTCTCCGATGCTACCACTTACAACCCATCTAAGTACGCGTCCCTGCACGGCTACGCGCAGGATCTACTCGAAATCTGCGAGGAACTCGATTTACACGAGGTGACGCTGGTGGGCCATTCCGTGGGGGCCATGATTGGGGCCCTGGCGGCAATTGGCGCGCCTGCGCGGTTCCGGCGCCTGCTACTGCTCTGCCCCTCGCCCTGCTACCTCAACGAAGCCGGCTACCACGGTGGCTTTGACCGGGCCGATATTGAGAGCATGCTCAGCTTTATGGAGCGCGACTTCTCGGAGTGGGCCGATTCCTTCGTCCCGCTTATCATGGGCAACCCCGACCGCCCTTCCCTCTCGGACGAGCTGATTCTTTCCTTCTGCCGGAACGACCTGACCATTGCCCGGCAGTTTGCCCGCGTCACGTTCCTTTCCGACAACCGCTCCGACCTGGCCCGACTGCGCACACCCTGCCTGCTGCTGCAGTGCGCCGAGGATCTGATTGCTCCGCTCGAAGTCGGGGCTTACCTGCATACCTCCCTGCCCGGTTCCACACTGGTGACGCTGCCCGTCAGCGGGCACTGCCCGCACGTGAGTGCCCCGCGCGAAACGCTGGCGGCCATGGAAGCCTATATGGAGGCGTAGCGCCGCCCGACGACACGCCTTGCGCGCCTCCGGGACGTGGCGGAGCAGTATGCCTTATGGGACGACCCACGGCAGTATAGCGCGAGCCTGATTTAGTTTCCGCGCAAAATGCGGCGAAAAAGCTTTCTGAAAGCATTCTTTCCCGGCGCGCCAAGACCATTGAATTCATACGTTACCGCATCGGCGCCGGGAGATGCCGGCAGTTCTGCCCACCGGATTTTGAAACCGGCCAGTCACAAATTGGTCGTCGCAGAAGACAGCCCGGAACCGAACGTGCACCACACCTACGAACTGTGCGTGCTTTCTTCCCTGCCCGACCGGACGATGTGTACGTGCCCCCCTAGCAGCACGCCGATTTGAGCAGTTACCTGACTGGTCCGGCTGAGAAGGAGCGGGCGAAAGGTGCACTGTGTTCCTAGCGGAGTTTGCCACCCATCACCACCCACCAGCTCGCCCAGCACCTGCAGGAATTACAGGAGTTGTTGGCCCCGATACAACAGTTGCTGGAAGCTGGGGCGACGTGCCCCTGGAGCAGAGGAAAATGGTCCCCACATTGGCGCACAAACCCAGGCGAAGCAGACCCGTATCTGGACTCGGAACTTTAGCGGGAACACCTCGTTGTGGAGCGGACCAACTTCTGGCTGGATAGTTTCAAGGCCTTGCTCATACGCTTTAAACAACCGCTGAAACTTGGCTAGCTTTTCATTTCCTGGCTTTTGCAGTGCTTTTACTGCGCACAATCCCGCTTGACCAGAAATTCTAAACAGCCGCTTTGTAGGCAGTAGATTGAACATCAGTGCTTAAGACGGCGAAGGACAAACTCTTCCAGCGTATTGACCGCGGCATTGTTGGCTACGTGCTTGATAAGCGAGGTATGCGTATCGGCCAGTTTTGGCAGCACAGCCGCATCAACAGCCTGCAAATCATCTGGGATCATGGTTTGGGGCATCACCGAAATGCCCATTCCCGCCCGCACAGCCGCAACCGCTCCCGCATAACTGGGGCTCGAAAAAACAAGTCGCCACGACCGGCTCGCTTGCTCAAGTGACCTAACGGCCGACGCCCGGTACACGCAGGGTTGCGGAGCCAAAATAAGGGGAACCGGTTTGGCGGGGTCGATCAGGCTCTGGTCGCCTACCCATTTGAGCGGCTCCGACCACACATCCAGCCCGTTGGGCAAGTCTTCCGGCCGATTCATTTTCACCAGGACCAGGTCAAACTCATTCTTTTTGAAACGATCAAAAAGGTTGAGCGTCAAATCACATTCGATATTGAGCAGTATGCGCGGATGAATACGTGAAAAATCAGCCAGTATCTCCGCTAAATAGACACTGGCAAAATTCTCCGGCAGACCAAAGCGCACTTCTCCTTCGAGTTCGGGCTCTTTAAACCGGTCCAGTGCTTCCCGGTGAAGCGCAAAGATCCGGCGTGCGTACCCCAGAAAAATTTCTCCTTCGGGCGTAAGCGTAAACGCTTTACCCCGCACCAGCAACAATTTTCCCAGCAAGCTTTCCAGCTTACTCATCTGCTGACTAATAGCTGATTGTGTGCGCCCTACCCGCTCAGCCGCCTTGGTAAAACTACCCGTTTCGGCAACGGCAATAAAGCACTGCAGGGCTATTGTATCGATGTTCATAAGATTTTCTAATGCACAATATTAGAATTTCGAGTTTTTCTAATATTAGAATGCCTAATACTTTTGATTGCTCAAACAAAGATAACTTATAACCGGATTTGGCATGACAACTTTTGTACTCAGTAGCCTTTTTCATGTGGATCGGCTGTCCCTGACCATGATGGGGCTGGTTGCTTTCATCGGGGTATGCGTGGGCAGCTTTGCGTATCGGTATCTGAAAGGAGATAGTCACTACCAATCGTTTTTTATCTGGCTCGCGTTGCTCATTAGCTCGGTCATGCTGCTGGTTAGCGCTGATCATCTGCTGCTCCTGCTGGTGGCTTGGTGCGTGAGCAACGGGCTGCTGGTTCGGTTAATAATGTACAAAACCAGTTGGCGAGCCGCCAAAGCTGCCGGGCTGCTGGCGACCAAAAACTTCGGCGTGGGTGCTGTAGGTGTGGCCGCCGCTTTCGGGCTGTTTTATGCCACAACGGGCCAAACCAGTATCCAGGCGGTGATTCAACAGCCAACGCTTTCCCCGGCCCTGCTGCTGGCGTTGGTTTTGTTGCTGATCGGGGCCATGACCCAGTCGGCCATTTGGCCCTTCCACCGGTGGTTGCTTAGCTCGCTGAATTCGCCGACGCCGGTTTCGGCGATTATGCACGCGGGGCTCATCAACGGCGGGGGCTTCTTACTGGCCCGATTTGCGCCTCTTTATTTGCAAAGCCCCGTCTTACTGACGGCAATCGTCGTTATTGGCTTCTGTGCTGCTTTGCTGGGGACCTTATGGAAACTCCTGCAGCCTGATGTGAAGCGCATGCTGGCCTGTTCGACCATGGGCCAGATGGGGTTCATGTTTGTGCAGTGTGGCCTGGGCCTGTTCCCGGCGGCGGTGGCGCATCTGGTCTGGCATGGCATGTTCAAAGCCTATCTGTTTCTCTCCAGCGGCAGTGCCGCGAAAGAAAAACGCGTCGACCAGGCCTATCCGCCCACCCCTCTGGCCTTTATGGCGGCCCTGGTGTGCGGGCTGGCCGGCAGTTTCAGCTTCGCCGTTTCCAGTGGTAAAGTCTGGTTAGCCGGCGATACCACCTTCGTGCTGGTTGTCGTGGCTTTTCTCACCGCCAGCCAATTCGCCCTGCCCATCCTCCAGGCCAACCCGCTGCGCATGTTGCCGGGGACCCTGGTTGGTACCGGCCTGTTCGGTTTGGTATACGGGGGCAGCGTCCAACTCATCAGCTGGTTTATGGCACCGATGGAACTGATGCAGCCCCAAGCGCTCAATGGCTTTCATGTGGCTGGCCTGCTGACCCTGACGCTGGCTTGGCTGTCCCGGCTGTTCCTCAGAAAAGAGAAGAAAGAAGCTCCGGACTGGATGCTGAAAGGCTATGTGACGGCGCTCAACGCGAGTCAGCCGCACCCTGACACCGTCACGACCCACCGTAACCACTATCAGTACCAATAAGGACACCATCAGCCACCATGGAAACAGCCGTTAAGAGCGTTAAGACCAAGTCCTTTCGTAAACACATACTCCAGGCAGAACAGGGGGATAGTACCCGCTTAGCCGAGCAGGTAGCGCGTAGTTTCAACACCATAGCGCCCTTCTGGCCCCTAAAAAACCTGATTGCCGTCAATCCCCTTCAGGGCTTGGAAGACCTGCCGGTGGAGGAAGCCTTACCGCTGGGAAGCGCTTATTTTCAGCAGGCTGCGCTACCAGTGCCGATGGAGGCCGTCAACCGGCAAACCATTAAATGGCTCCAGGTATATTTTGACGACGGCCAGGCCACCCTGCCCATGCCGCTGCGCTATGAGGGGTTATATGCCGCCTGGCGGCAGCTGGCCGTTCACGACGCCTGCCTGCATAACCATGATGAGCAAAAAAAGGCCTGGCTGACCAGCCTGCCCGAAAACCCTCATCAGGCTATCCAGAACTGCCTGCTTCAGCTGGGCATTGCCCGTACCGAACACCAGGCGTTTCTAACCCTCCTGCTGACCACCCTGCCGGGCTGGGCCTCCTACATCCGGTACCGCACCAACTGGGCGGGACTGGACGCCCAGCATCCGCATCCGGTAACCCAGACTGACTATCTGGCCGTCCGGTTGATCATCACCTGGTTGCTATGGCCGGAAGCAGGCGCGTTGGTAGCCTGGCATCAGCAGGTGCTGGAACGGGTTCAGTCGAAACCAGCCGTACTGGAGCAAATTCAGCAGGCCGAACGTACGTACCGCTTGCCTTTACTGGCGCAACTGGCCGCCCAGTCTCTACATCCGCCACGCGTCCCCAAGGCCCAGTTGGTCTTTTGTATCGATGTCCGTTCCGAGGCCTTTCGGCGGGCCCTGGAGGCAACGGGTGATTACCAGACCCTGGGTTTCGCCGGCTTTTTCGGGGTGCCGGTGCAGATCACCGATACGGTGACGGGCGAATCGTATGCGTCCTGTCCGGTGCTGCTCTCGCCCCAACACATTGTCAAGGAAGCGCCCGGCTGTGGCCAGGCCGAGCAGGAGCAGGACCGCCGGGGGTACGTTCGGCTCACGAAACTCAACCAGCTTTACCAATCCCTGAAATACACCTTTACGACGCCTTTTGCGCTGGTTGAAAGTCTGGGAATAGCCACCGGTACGTGGATGGGACTGCGCAGTCTGGCCCCCGGTATGGCGTCTAAGCTCAAGAGCAGCGCCGTTCAGGCAATTCGGAAACCGATAGCGAGGGAGTCGTCACTGGATACCCTTTCGCTGGCAGACCAGTGTGTGTATGCCGAAGGGGCCTTGCGGTTGATGGGACTTACCCATCATTTTGCGCCGCTGGTCGTATTCTGCGGGCACGGCAGCACAACCCAGAATAATGCCTACGCAACGGCGCTTGACTGCGGGGCCTGTGGAGGACGACATGGTGCGCCCAACGCCGGGATCCTGGCAGGAATCCTGAATACACCTGCCGTCAGAACGCACCTCCGCCAAACAGGGATTTCGATTCCTGACACCACCCGGTTTATTGCGGCCGAGCATAACACGACCACCGACGAAGTCAGCCTCTATGGCCATACCCCGTCTGAGGCGCTCGACACGCTAACGCAGGATCTGGCCAAAGCACGGCAGGCCAATAGCCTGGAGCGGCTTGGCCAGATGCAACAAACGGCTCGTCCGGGCGAGGAGACGCAGCAAACCTGGCTACGTTCGCAGGACTGGGCGCAGGTTCGTCCGGAATGGGGGCTGGCGCGCAATGCGGCCTTTATTGTCGGTCCGCGTGACCTGACGGCGAGCCTGAATCTGGAAGGACGCTCGTTTCTGCACTCCTACGACTATACCCAGGACCCAACGGGCAGCGCCCTCACCACCATCCTCACGGCGCCCATGGTAGTAGCCGAGTGGATTAATACGCAATACCTGTTTTCGACGCTGGATAATGTGGCCTTTGGCGGGGGAAGCAAAATAACCCAGAACATCACCGGCAAAATCGGCATCATGCAGGGCAATGCCAGCGACCTGATGACCGGCCTGCCGCTACAATCTGTGTATGCCACTGACCGCCTGGCCTATCATCAGGCCCAACGCCTGATGACGGTCGTCTACGCCCCCCGCCCGGTGCTGGATGCCATTATCAGCACCCAGCCGGTGCTACAAAAACTGTTTGGGAATGGATGGGTGCAACTGGCATGCCTTGACCCGGAAACGCATCAACCGTATCTGCTAACCCGTGACCTGGCATGGCAGACAGCCCAGTAAAACGCCCGTCCGTCTACCACGGAAGCCATATACTGCACTTGTAGTAGTTGACTCGGATGGTTTTCAGGCGCCTTTGGGAAGAAACCGGGAAGTACTGACAAGGTAAAGCGAGCATTAAAAAGGGTGGCGCTGTCGGGCGTAAGCCCTTATCGGTCTGTCAACGCTAGGTATACTGGCAGCCAATTTCAACGATAATGCCGTGAGCTTACTGCTCAACGACGGCATGGGTAACTTTGTCTTCAACGCGGCGGTTTCCGTAGTTACCAGCCACTTAAGCGTGGCGCTGGGCGACGCGGACGGCGACGGCGACCTGGATTTTGTGACGGTTAACAATGGTAACAGCACAGTGAGTATGCGGCTGAACCAACCGGCGCCCGTTGTGCCCGTCATCAGCGCCGTGAGCCCGGCGGCCGAGCTGCCCGGTATGCCCGTCGTGCTCACCGGCACAAACTTCGCGGCGGGCAGCACCGTGAGCTTCGGTGGCGTGCCGGCGGCCAGCGTCACGTTCACCTCAGCCACCAGCCTTACAGCCGTGGTGCCGTCCGGTGTGCCCGCCGGTGCCGCCAACGTGACCGTGACCACGGCTGGGACTACCAGCAGCCCCCGTGCCTTCACGGCACTGCAAGTGTACAACGAGACGGCCGCCTGCTTGGCCTCGGCTAGCTACCTGACTACCGGAGACGGGCAGTGGCACTACCTGCTAAGCACGGGCGGAGACGTGCTGGCCGCCTTGCAAGACACACGCGCCGGGCTGGGTACAGTTACAGTCAGCCTGCAGGCCACTGGCCCGGCCGGGCCGGTGCGCCAGGACGGGCGGGGCAACAAGTACCTTGATCGAAACTTCCGCCTCACGGCCACTACCCCAGCCTTTCCCGGCAGCAGCGTGAACGTACGCTTCTACGGCCTGACCGCCGAATTTGACCGCTTGCAAACCGCCGACGCTGGCCTGAGCTACGCCAGCCGGAAAGCCACCCAGTACAACGGCCCGAACGAGGACTGCGAGCTGGGTAACAACAGCCCCACCGGCGAGTATCGGGTGCTGGCGCTGGCTGCCAGCACGCCAGGCGGCGGAGTACCGTGGTTCGTGGCCCAGGCCGCCGTGGCCGACCATTTCTCCGAGTTCTACCTGACGGGCAGCAGCACTCCGCTGCCTGTGGAGCTCGTCGCCTTCACGGCCCAAGCCCAGGGCCCGGCTGTGGCCCTGGCCTGGCGCACGGCCTCCGAGAAAAACAGCGCCCACTTCGAGCTGGAGCGCAGCCCGGACGGCACAGCTTTCGCGCATATCGGGACGGTAGCCGCCCAGGGTACCACCAGCCACCCTACCGGCTACGCCTACCTCGACGCCGCTCCGCCCTTCACCCAGTCAGCCACGCTCTACTACCGCCTGAAGCAGGTGGACCAGGATGGCACCTCCAGCTACTCACCGGTGCGCCTGGCAAACCTTCCGCCTTTTCTTACTTCCTCACTTACCATTTTCCCCAACCCGACGGCCGGTGCGGCCGTGCTCAAGGGCGCCGCGCCCGGCGCAATGGTGACGGTGTTCAACCCGCTGGGCCGGCTGGTGCTGACCGCCACGGCCGACGCGGCAGGGACGGCCCACCTGACGCTGCCGGCGGGCATGTACGTGGTGCGCAGCGGCGGGCAAGCCCGCCGTCTGGCAGTGGAGTAGTGTGGAGCGGGAGCGGCCAAAACAACGCATGGTTTGCTGCCTTCTGCCTCACGCCCTGGGCGCCGCCGACCATAACGTCTTATTCCAGCTTTCGCACCTTCTACGTCACTTTCGATGCACACCTTGTTCCCACGGCTCCTGCTCGGCTGGCCAGCCATTGCAGCACCAGGGTCGCGTCCTCGCGCCAGGTAGGCTGGCCCAGCAGGGCATGGTTGCGGCCAGGAAGTTCGTAGTAGGTCCGGATGGAGCCAGCGTACCGGTAGCCCCCGAAGTTGGCCCGGTTGAGTACGGCGGGCATCGGGCGGTCGGCGCCGCCGGCCAGAAACAATAGCGGGGCGTGGGGCCGGTGAAAATGGACGCGGGCCCGCCGGCTCAGCGTGTCCCGAATTACCTGCTTGGATTCCGGGGCCAGCAGGTGCTCGTAGGTGCGCTGCTGGTCGGCCAGCGGCAGGCCGTTGGCGATGTACTGCTGCCATTGGGTGAAGCTGGGCAGGTAGGTCGTCTTCAAGGAGGAAAACAGCCCGAGCATGGACAGCCCGGCTCGCACCATGGGCCAGCTCCACGCCACGCCGCACACGTGCCCCTAAGTTCGCCCACCGCCGCCATCACCGCGTCGCTGCTGCGCTGACCCGGCTTATGGGCCCTCATTTAGTACGGCAGTTCCGATTTCTGAGCGTCAATCACAATGCCCAAATTCACGAAGAACTGAAGCCGTGATAACGGGGGCTACCGCAATCTGCCAGGTACGACACTTAAAAATCGATATGGAAAGATTGGGTATGCTTCCTACAAGATACCACCCGCAGAGGCGTCGCCAGCATGCTTCCCCGCTTAGGGTAGCTGCCGGATAATGAAGTTCTTCAGCGGGTTCTTCTTGATGATGGTCACCAACTTTCCGTTGGCGTACTGGTACTCATCCTCGCGGCCGTCGCGCCGGGCGCGGTACTGGGCGCTGCGCGCGGGCTGCAGGCGGAAATAGTCGCCGAAGTATTCAGTGAAGGCCCGGCGCTGTTCCCGTGGCTCGCCAAAGAACATATCCGTCACCGTGTAGGTGATAGGCTCCGTTTGGGTGGCCCGGTATTGGTGCTTGTACTGATTAGCCTCGATATCGTAATGGTCGCCCTTCCACTCAGTGCGCGAGGCAAAGTCGCCCTGGTTGGTGTGGGCTTCCACCGTCGAAAGCAGCAGCTGCCCGGCACGGACGCGGTTGATAACCTTGTAGTACACCTTCAGGCGGTAGACCAGGAAGTTGACCTGTACGTCGCTGACCAGGGTGTAGCGCATTTCGTCGGCGCCCAGGAGCTGGCGGGTGGCTGTCATCGTGCCCACGCGCAGCCCGGCCACTTCGATGCTGTAGCGGTGCTGCTCGGTGCCGGCCGGACTTTGGGCCCAAGCGGGTAGGGTGGCGGCCAGGCTGCTGCCGAGCAGCCCCAGCTTTAGCATCGCAGTTACAGGCATGGGCGGAAACAAAACGCCCGGCCGGTAAATTGACCAGGCGGGGGGCAGCTGGCGCTGAGCAGCGGCCGTCCCCATGATGATGGTAAGTGGAAGGCAAAACGAAACTATCGTTGCGGCCCGGGGCTACCAAGGGAACGGCGGTTTCGGGGCGCATACGGCCAGCGGCTTATTTCGCAGTAGCCCGTGGCGTTGGCGGGGGAATTGGCAACTCCTCCGGGGCAGGCCGGGACGTGATGCGCTGCGCCTACTGCTCGTTGAGGTTCCAGTTGTAGCCGAGGTAGCTGATGTTGGCGTTGTCGCCGAGCTTGGTGGTCGAATACTTGTTCACCCACTTGGTCACCGACTGCCCGTTCAGGTTCCAGTCGCCCTTGTACCAGTCGAAGTACTTCGAGAGCTGCGCGCTTTCCTTGCCCACCTTGTTCTTGCTTGGGTTGTTCAGGAAGTCACGGCCCTGGTCGTCGAGCTGCCGGTCAAGTTTGTCGGCCGTGTAAGCTTCGGGGCGCAGGCGCGGGCAGGAAATTGAGGCGCACACCAGCGCGAAGTGGATGCGCGGGTCGTCGTACTTCTTGCGCAGCGTGCCGTGCTCGATGTCGTCGAGGCTCATCTTCTTGCCACCGATGCGAAAAAACTCGGCCGCCCAGGGCGTGGTTACGAAGGGAATCTTGATCTTGGAGCCGATGTCCTTGATGCTCTGCACCGGGTAGTGGTTCAGAATCAGCTTGATGGTATAGGCGTTGTAGGCGTTGATCCAGTAAGCCATCTGCTCGGGCTTGCTCCAACCGGTCGCCGGCGGGTTCTTGCTCAGCTGGTCGAGGTACTGGTTCAGCTCCTGCTGGTCGTTCTTCCAGGCTTTGTAGTTGACGAGGCCCTTGTCGTTGACGTATTTCTTCAGCAGCCGGTCGTAGGTCGCGTGGTCAATAGGGGCCGCGGTGGTAGTTCGCTCTGGGCCCGGCTTGGGCGCCACGAAGGCCGTTAGCGCCGCGCCCACGGCGCCGGCCAGCAATACGGTTAGAATGATTCGGCGCATAAGCAGTACAGTTGAGCCCCTATATACGGCAAATAGCCGCCTATAAGATTGCCAGGCGGGCAATCTTATTGCCCCCCGGCTTTCGTATGGAATAGAAATCTTCACCGCATGCTGCTCCTTGCCCTGTTCGGCCTTTCCGGCGCCGGCCCTTCCCCCGACAGCTTGCCCAAGCGCGTATCGGTGTTTCCGCTGCCGGTGGTGTACTACACGCCCGAGACGCGGCTGGCCTTCGGGGCGGCGGCCACGGCTACCCTGCGCTTCCGCCGCGACACCGGCGACACCACGGCCCGCCCCTCGCAGCTCACCTTCGGCGTGGCCTACACCCAGAACCGGCAGCTCCTCGTGTATCTGCCCTTCCAGGTGTTCTACGACCACAACCGCTACTACGCCTACGGCGAGGCCGGCTACTACCGCTACACCTACTACTTCTTCGGGGTGGGCGAGCGGGCGGTGCCCAGGGAGCTGTACGGCGTCAACTTTCCCCGCATCCGCATGAATGCATTTCGCCGCATCGTGCCCGGCTGGCGGAATGGCAAGCTGTACGCCGGCCTGCGCTACCAGTACGAGGACTACCGCATCACCCGCGTAGTGGCCGATGGGGAGCTGGCCAGCGGCCGGGTGCCCGGCGGCCGGGGCAGCCGACTCACTGGCGGCGGGCTGGGCCTGTTTTTCGACGCCCGCGACCGGGTATTCTTTCCCACCAAGGGCGTGGTGGCCGACCTAGCCTACCTGCACCGCAACCGGGCCACGGGCGCCGGGGCCGCCGGCGAAAACACCCGCTTCAGCCGCCTTTCCGCCGACGTGTCGTCGTACCACCGCCTCGCGCCGCGCACCGTGTTGGCGCTGAATTACTTCGTCAGCTACACCGCTGGCACCGCCCCGTTCAACGCCCTTTCACTGCTGGGCGGCACCCGGCGCCTGCGCGGCTACTACGAGGGCCGCTACCGCGACCAGAATGCGGCTGTGCTGCAATCGGAGCTGCGGCTGCCGGTGTACCGGCGGCTGGGGGCGGTGGTGTTCGGCGGGGTGGGCGCGCTGGGCGACGAGCGGCAGCTGCTGCGCCTGAACGCCCCCAAGGCCGCCTACGGCGCCGGCCTGCGCTTCACCGTAAACCGCCGGGACCACCTGAACCTGCGGGTGGACTACGGCCTGGGGCGCCACTCCAGCGGCCTGTATATTACCATCGGCGAAGCTTTTTAACCATCTTCCCGCTCCTAACCTGTTCCTCTGCCCGCCGTCCCCGCTATGAATATCAGCGTCATCATTCCTACTTATAACGAAGTCGATAACATCGGCCGGCTGGTGCAGGAGCTGCGCCGCCACGACCCGGGCCACGACGTGGAAATTATTGTCGTCGACGCCGGCAGCCCCGACGGCACGGCCGAGGCCGCCCGCCGCGCCGGGGCCACGGTGCTGCTGGCGCCGAAGCCCGGCCGCGCCTCCCAGATGAACCACGGCGCCCGGCACGCCGCCGGCGAGCTGCTGTACTTCGTGCACGCCGACGTGCGGGTGCATCCGGGCTACGTCACCACTATCCGGAGGGCCGTGCGCGACGGGTACCCGGCCGGCTGCTACCGCTTCCGCTTCGATTCGCGGCACCCGCTGCTGCGCATCAACAGCTACGGCACCCGCTTCCAGGGTCTGATGAGCCGTGGCGGCGACCAGACCATGTTTATCACCCGCGCGCTGTTCGAGCAGCTCGGCGGCTTCGATGAGCACTACTGCATCATGGAGGATTTCGACATGATCCGGCGCATCCGGCAGGTCGCCGCGTTTCTGGTGGTGCCCCAGGACGTGGTGGTGTCGGCCCGCAAGTACGAAACCAACGGCTGGCTGCGGGTACAGCTGGCCAATCTGACGGCCTTTTCCATGTTCTTTTTGAAGATGCCGCCGCCGCGCATTGCCCGCACCTACAAGGCCCTGCTCAACTACCGCTGATGATGACACGGCGCGTACTCGTCACCGGTGCCGGCGGCTTTCTGGGCCGCCACCTCGTGCAGCAGCTCCTGCACCAGGGCTACGCCGTGCGCGCCCTGCTGCGCCGCCCGCTGACCGGGGCCGTGGGGGAGCCGGAGTTTCCCACCGAAGTCGAGTGCGTGCTGGGTGACATCTGCCGGCCCGCCACCGTGGCCGGCGCCGCCGAGGGCTGCTGGGGCATCATCCACGCGGCCGCACTGGCGCAGGTGAACCCGGCGCGCAACCCGGCGGTGTGGGCCGTGAACCACGGCGGCACCGAAACGGTGCTGCAGCTGGCCCGGCAGGCCGAGGTGCAGCGCTTCGTGTACGTGGGCACAGCCAACGTCTTCGGCTTCGGCACCCTGGCCCGCCCCGGCGACGAAACCCGCCCCTTCGCCGGCCAGCGCTACGGCCTCGACTACATGGACAGCAAGCGGGCCGCCGCCGAGCTGGTGACGCGGGCCGTGCGCGAGTGGCAGCTGCCGGCGGTGCTGGTGCACCCTACCTTCATGCTCGGCCCCGGCGACGCCAAGCCCACCTCCAACGCCCTGCTGCTGGAGCTGCTGCGCGGCCGGGTGCCGGGCTACCCAGCCGGCGGCAAAAACTATGTGCACGTGCAGGATGTGGCCGTGGCCGCCGTCAACGCCCTGACGCAGGGCCGCGTGGGCGAATCCTACGTGCTGGGCCACCAGAACCTGAGCTACCGCGCCGCCTTCCGGCTGATAGCCGAGGTGCTGGGCGTGCCCGCGCCGCGCTGGCCCATCCCGACGCCCCTGGCCCGGCTCTACGGCGCCGCCAGTCAGCTCAAGGCCCAGCTCATGGGGCGGCCGGGCCGGTTGAACCCGAGCATGGTCGCCGTGGCGGCCGACGGCCACTACTTCGACGCAGCCAAGGCGCGGGCCGAGCTGAATTTGCCCCAAACGCCCATTGCGCAGGCCGTAGCCGAGGCCCACGACTGGTTTAAAGCCCACCGCTATGTCTAAGCCGACGCCATCTTCCATCCCCGGCCGCGCCCCCGTGCTGGGCACCGCGCCGCCGCCGGCCCGGCCCGGCGCATTCAGCGGGCAGGTCGCCATCGTGACGGGCTCCGAATCGGGCATTGGGCGGGAAACGGCGCGGCAGCTGTGCCAGCAGGGCGCGGCGGTGGTGCTCAACGGGCGCAACCCCGAGCGGCTGCGGCAAACCTGCGAGGCCTTCGAGGCGGCGGGCTACGCCGTGGTCAGCTGCCTGGCCGACGTGACCGACTACCCCAGCTGCCAGCGCCTGGTGGCAACGGCCGTGCAGGCGTTCGGGCGGCTCGACATCCTCGTCGCCAACGCCTGCATCTCGCAGCGGGCTTACTTCGTGGACATGCAGCCCGAGGTGTTCCGGCAGGTGCTCGACAGCAACGTGTACGGCGCGGTGTACCCGCTCATGGCCGCCCTGCCGCAGCTGACCCAGGCGCGGGGCAGCGTCACGTTTATTTCCTCGATTTCGGCGCTGAACGGCATGCCCAGCGGCTCGGCCTACTGCGCCGGCAAGGCGGCCCTCAGCAACCTGGCCCACACCCTGCGGCTGGAGTTGGCCAGCACCGGCATTCACCTGGGCGTGGTCCACATCGGCTTCACCCAGAACGACCCCGACAAGCGTGTGCTCGACGCCGGCGGGCAACCCGTGCCCATTGCCTACCGCCCGCCGCGCTGGCAAAAGTCGCAGACCGAGGTGGCCGGCATCATCCTCGGCCACATCCGCCGCCGCCGGCAGCGCACCGTTATTTCGGCCCTGGGCTGGCTGATTCTGCTGGTGCACACGTATTTCCCCCGGCTCGGCGACTGGTTTGTGCGCACCAGCTTTCGCCGCTTCCGCCACTGGTACGAGTGACAATCTGCTTGCTGCGCCTTCTCGTACTTACTGTGCCCCCGCTTTACTCCCCATTTACATTCCCATGGAAAAATCTACTTACTACAACCCGGCCGACCTGGCCAAATTCGGCAACATCACCGAGTGGCAGTCCGAAATGGGCCGCAAGTTCTTCGACTACTACGGCGAGGTGTTCAAGGAAGGCGCCCTGTCGGAGCGCGAAAAGGCGCTGATTGCCCTGGCCGTGGCCCACGCCGTGCAGTGCCCCTACTGCATCGACGCCTACACTGTGGACTCCATGCAGAGAGGCGCCGATGAAGCCCAGATGATGGAAGCCGTGCACGTAGCCGCCGCCATCAAGGGCGGTGCCGCCCTGGTGCATAGCGTGCAGATGATGAACAAGGCCAAAGAGCTCAGCATGTAATGTGCCGGTGTGATTAATGTGCTCATGTGCTGGTGAAAACCGTTCGTCTCCTGTTTATGAATGACTCTGGCATAATAGCATTAGCACATCAGCACATTCCAACACATTAGCACAGTAACCGATGAAGTCACTCAAAGCTACGGGCCACCAACTCGCGGAACCCGCGTTTCAGCTTACCGTGCTGCGCCAGGAAGTGGTGGACACGCTGCACCTGCCCGCATTTCACGAGAAGCTGCGGGAGGCCAGCCTGTTTCCGCTGATACCCGTGGCCCCGGCCGTCCTGCAAATCAACGTGGGCAAGATGTGCAACCAGGTGTGCAAGCACTGCCACGTGGACGCCGGCCCCGACCGCAAGGAAATCATGACCCGCGAAACGATGCAGCTCTGCCTCGACGCGCTGGCTCAGACCGACATTCCGACGGTGGACCTGACCGGCGGCGCGCCCGAGATGAACCCGGATTTCCGCTGGTTTGTGGAGCAGATTCATGCCCTGGGCCGGCATATCATCGTGCGCTGCAACCTGACCATTATCGTGGCCAACAAGAAGTACCACGACCTGCCGGAGTTCTTCAAGGCCCACGGCGTGGAAGTGGTCAGCTCGCTGCCCTTCTACACGGCTGCCAAAACTGACAGCCAGCGCGGCGACGGGGTGTTCGAGGACTCCATCCGGGCCCTGAAGATGCTCAACGCCGTGGGCTACGGGCAGGAAGGCTCGGGCCTGGTGCTGAATCTGGTGTACAACCCCGCCGGGGCATTTCTGCCGGGCAGCCAGAAGGGCCTGCAGGAGCAGTTCAAGCGCATGCTCTTCAAGGACCACGGCATCGTGTTCAACAGCCTCTTTGCCATTACCAACATTCCCGTCAGCCGCTACCTCGACTACCTCATCGAGTCGGGCAACTACGCGGGCTACATGGAAAAGCTGGTCAACGCCTTCAACCCCGTGGCCGCCGCCGGCGTGATGTGCCGCAACACCATTTCGGTGAGCTGGGACGGTTTTCTTTACGACTGCGACTTCAACCAGATGCTGGACCTGAAGGTAGCCAGCCCCGTGCGCCACCTCCGCGACTTCGACGCCGCCACCCTGGCCGCCCGTGCCGTGGTAGTCAACCAGCACTGCTACGGCTGCACCGCCGGCAGCGGCTCCAGCTGCGGCGGCACCACAACATAAACTCCTATACTGCAGGGCCGCCGCCTGCCCGGGCGGCAGCAACGGCCAAGCGCGCCTCCCGGTGCTTTTGGCGAAGCGGCGGTTGAGCGCATCAAGCTCGGCCTGGAGCCGACTTCTCTTTTCTGAGGCTGATACGGCTATAAACAGCGGGAGCGGGTTTGTACTGCCAGCTCCAACCCGTCGAGTAGCACGCCCGCCTTGGCTAGGCCCAGTTGGTCAACCCGCTACGCCAGCAAAGCGTGAAGCGGCTCCTGCAGGGCTGTCTGCCGCTTCTCACTCGGGTTGACCGTGCTTGGTTATCGTTGAGGGATAAGCCGCTTGGTAATGCTTGTTGATCCTACCTGCAACCGGTACAGGTAAAGTCCGGCGGGTAAGTTTAGGGCTTGCCATTTTATTTCCTGACGGCCGCGCGCAAAGGTGCCGGCCACGACGGTGGCCACTTCCCGCCCGACCAGATCATGGACGGTCAGCCGCACAGCAGCGGGTTTTATTAGATTAAACGTAAAGGTGGTATTCGCATACACCGGGTTCGGGTAGTTCTGCGCCAGGGATACCTTGTCTGTGGCTAGTTCTGCCCGAGAGGAAAGCGGCTGCGACACCGTCACGCGCCAGGTGCGGGTTTTGGTGAGGTCTGGCAAGATGATAGGAGAGCGTACAAAGGGCGTTTCATCTTTCACCCGTAGCTCCACGGTGTGTTCCCCGGTCCCCAGTTCAGCAGCGGACACCGTCAATTCCTTGTCCCCGGTATTCACCAGGGTGCCATCTACGAACCATTTCCTCGGCCCTATGCCCCTCCGCTACCAGAGTGATGTTCATTCTCCGGTCTAGTGGGCCGATTGTTGGGCTGATGCTTCCAGGAAAACAGATCCGTGGTCTGGCACCCCCGTAGCGCGGTTTAGGGGCGCTGTCGGGTTATTCTCGCTACCTCATGGGGCTGTCCGTGGTTTAGCGTCCTATGTCGAAGGCTCCCCACCAGTATACCTGCATAGCCCAGCAGGCGACCGGGGCCACGGCCGTAGTGCATCCGCTATCTGTGCCTATACTACTTGATCTGAATGAGGGGTAGCCGTAAATCAGGGAATTACTTTCTTGTAGCCGGCCACCACATTGTTTCTATAGTAAATATTAATCCTAATAGATTGACGGCGCTTGTAAACGTAATTAAATTATTAAAATAGTCATATTTTTATACAATAACATTGCCTATACAACTAAGAAAAATCACTTAAATAAATGACACCGGTCATTTATTTAAGTGATTTTTCTGGTAATATTTGTTACACTTGAGTGCAGCAGAATAGGTCAAATGCTTATAAAAAACAGTATTCCTAACGATTAACTGCAATTAGCCTATTCAAGTTAGTTAAGGCATACTCAGTTATGTATTTGCATGTCTCTACATGGTTTTTATTATTTTATTGCAATTTTATTTTAAACAATCAAAAAATGTAAAATATATAATTAAAGCTCGACAATACAAAAAGTGTAAACCTGGTACAAAGTCAGCTTTCACCTGGGTAGTCAACAGTACGCAAACCACTCATTATTGCCCTTTTATCCCCCCATTTTCCCTATGAAACCCACTACTCCTCTTCGATGTATGCACCGGCGAACTGCTCCTCATATACCGCAACGCCTACCTGCACCGCAATGCCGACCCGGCGCACGCTACCGTAACGTGCTGGCACGCAATGAAGACGCAGGAGGGCGAAGTGGCAGAGCCCACCTCGTGGGTGAACAAGTCGCTAACCTTTATCTGGCAGCAACCAACAGTTGCGGCAGCGGATCACTGCCATGATCGGCATTGCGGCCCCGTTCGCCGGCGCTTCTATGGCCGGCACCAGTTTGCCCACTAGCAACGGTATGGTGCCCAAAGGTATGAGCGCAGCGGAGGTGACCGTCATGAAAGATGTCGCCGATATGAGCGCGGCAACGGAATATGCTGATCTGGAGTTAAAAGCCAGCGCAGAAACGGAAAAGGCAACGCTGCAGCCTCGTCCGGCCAAGCATCGCCGTTTCCTGTTTTTTTCTAGCCGCAGCGGGCCGCCCGGCAGTGTAGCCGTAACCGTTGGTCAGCAGACGCACTTTCGCGTCAAAAGCGTCCTGACTGCCTCACCAGTGGTGGGCCAAAGCGCCCGGTGCGCGACCTGCCGGCTCCGCAAGCCGGATATTGAAAGTAAAGGCTAAGGTCGGCTCTAACTGTCTACAGCTGTTTAAGTATGCCTTACCTGACCAGTGAGCAGCAGAAAAAGCGACCTTAACAGTGCCTGCTGCTAGTCGCTAAATATAATTCTATGTATGAGCCCTATTGATGCAAACCCCCTGGCCTGTGTCATCATCGATGATAATGAGATGAACCGGCTGACGCTGGAACGCTCCGTGCAGCGCCACGATCAGCTGAGGCTGGCGGCTTCTTTTTCCGACGCGGTAGAGGCGCTGGCTTATTTCCACGCCGCCGGTCCGGCCGATGTGTTGCTGCTCGACATCGAAATGCCGCACCTCAGCGGCCTGGAACTGGTCAAGCTGCTACCTGATCCCAAGCCAGCCGTTATCCTGGTGACCACGCATGCCAGTTTTGCCGTCGATGCCTTCGAGCTTCGCGTCCTTGATTACTTAGTCAAGCCCGTTGGGTACGGGCGCTTTTGCCAGGCAATTGCCCGGGTAACCGAGCAGCGTACGGCTGCTATTGTGCCGCCGCCTCTTAAATCGGCACCCGCCGATATTTCGTCCAATGGCTCCGACCTATTCGTGAAAACCAGCGGTAAGTTTTTGCGCATCAATTTCGAGGAGGTGTTATTCATTGAGGCGCTGTCTACCTACGTGGTACTGGTGACAGACAAGTGCAAGCACATTGTCGGCGGCACGCTCAAAAACATGGAAGAGCGACTGCCGTTCCGGCATTTTGTGCGTGTGCACCGCTCCTACATCGTCAACATGCACCGCGTGGAAGTAATGGTAGACAATATGCTCAAGCTCGGCGCGCATGAAGTGCCCGTTAGCCGCCCCTACCAGGATGATTTTGTGCAGCGTCTGCAAGCGTTGTAGTCGGCAGTCAGGTAGGAAGAGATGACCAGGCTGCGCACGCAATGACCGTGAATCTACCATTTTCTCTAAGCTTCGGGGCTGGCTTCCAGGGTCTCACTGTCCTCGGGCAGACTGGCAAGCACGCGCTCCACCTGCCGCACCAACTGGCGCACGGCGGCGACTCGGCCGGCGGGGACTTTGGCGCCTGGTTTGGGCACTTGCATCAGTAGCTGCAAGGCCCGCTCCAGGCCAGCCACGCCAAACTGCACCAAGTTGGGTTTGATGTGATGCACCAGCCGGGCCACCTGCGGCCACTGACCGGCTGCCGCCGCCGTCTGAATCTGCTGCATAATGGGCGGCATGTGCTCCAGGAAAGAGCGTACCATGCGCGCTGTGAATACGGCGTCGCCATCGGCCATTTCGTGCACCTCGGCCAAATTATAGAGCGGCACTTCGGCAGGATGCACAAGCGCCAGCAGCTTGCGAAAGAACTCCGCTTCTTTAAAGGGCTTGGTGAGGCAGTCGTCGATGCCTGCCTGCAGATAACGGTCCAGGTCGGAGCGGAAAGCATTGGCGGTAAGCGCCAGGACGGGCACCTGCGCCCGCGCCGGATCGGGGTGGCGACGCAACGCAGCGGTAACTTCTACGCCGCTCAGGCCTGGCATCTGTATATCCATCAGGATGGCATCGTAGGAGCGGGCAGCGTGCAGGGCAAGTGCGGCGGGACCATCAGCCGCTTCGTCTACTACCACGCCCCAGCTTTCGAGCAGCCGGCGGACCACCTCCCGGTTGATGGCATTGTCCTCGGCCACGAGCACCCGCCGGCCACGCAGCGCGCTGGTATCCAGCGGCGGGTCCCGGCGGGTCACCGCTTCGGCCCCGACCGCGCAGGGCAACGTCACGGTGAAGGAGAACGTGCTGCCGCTGCCTAGCTGACTCTCCACGGTGAGCGCGCCCCCCATCTGCTCGACCAGGGCGCGGGCAATGCCTAGCCCCAGGCCGGTGCCGCCGTAGCGCCGGGCAGTATCGACGCCGGCCTGGGCAAAGTCCTCGAAGATGAAGTCCAGCTTATCGGCGGCAATGCCAATGCCCGTGTCGGTAAGCCGAAACAACACCGTCAGGTGGGTGTCGGTGCGCGACACTAGAAACCCTCCCACCGAGATGCTGCCCTCGGGCGGCGTAAACTTGATGGCGTTAGACGTTAGGTTGATCAGGACCTGATTGAGGCGGTAGGCGTCGCCTACTACGCGCGGCAGTGGGCCGCTATGCTCCAGCAGCGCCGCGTGAAATGCCAGGCCTTTCTCGCGGGCCTGCACGGCCAGGGGGCGCAAGGCCTCTTCTACGGAGGCGCGCAAATCAAACGGTACTTGTTCCAGCTCCAGGCGCGCCGAGCTGATTTTCGTCATGTCGAGCACCTCGTTGAGGACGGAGAGCAAATGCTCCCCGGAAGTCTGAATGATGCGCAGCAGCTCCTGCTGATCCTCGTTGAGGCGGGTTTTGCTTAGTTGCCTGGCCATGCCCAGCACCCCGTTCATGGGGGTACGGATTTCGTGGCTGAGGTTGGCCAAAAAAGCTTCTTTGGCCTTGCCCGACGCTTCTGCTTTGTCTTTAGCGCGTCGCAGCTCTGCCTCGGCCTGAGCCCGCTCGGTGATGTCGAGCCCGCAGAGCAGCACGTCGGCCGCCGGATCTGCCGGTCCAATACGCTGCGCCTGGTAGAGTAGCTCACGCGGCTGCCCATCGCGCGGTAGCAGGGGCAGTACGCCTGCCGCGGCCGGCCGTGCGGCCACCTGGGCTAAGTAGGCAGGCAGGACAAGCTCCAGGCCCGCAGCCGGCATAAACGCGGAGAGTGAGTGCCCGATCAGCTGATCGGGGGGCAGCTGAAGCAGGAGGGCAAACGCCTGATTGCAGGAAAGAAGTACCCCGGCCGCGGAGTGAATGACTACGGGAGCTGGCAGGTACTGCACCAAGTCATTGGAAAATGACTGACCGGGGGCCCCGGCTGCCGGAGCTGCTGGGGGCGAGGGTAGCAGTAAGCGGAAGCTTAGCAGCTCGGCGCGGGCGCTGCCAGCAGGAGCGGGCAGCGGCGTGTAGTCCTGCGTCAGCAAGCGGCCGTCACGCAGGGGGATAGAGTTGCTGGGCGCGGGCTGCTGACCGGTGCGCAACGCTGCCAGGAGGCGAGCTGGCTGCGCCGGCTCGAGCGCCAGGTGACGCAGGCGGGCGAACAGGATGTCGGCGGGTTTACCCGCCCAGTGCTCCGTCGGCTCCGGCAGGGCCAGCAAAAGGCACAGCGCCTCGTTGACGTGGTGAATAGTCCCGTCCGGGTTCAGCAGCAACAGGCCAGGGCCGGCGACATCGGCTAGGCTGGCCAGCCGACGTTCGGCCACTGCGGCCCGGGCGCTGGCTTCCCGCAGTGCACCTTCCAGTTCGGCGATGCGGGCCGAGGCCTCGGTAGCAGGAAGAGTATCGCGGTCGGATGGCATGGGGAAGCTTGGAGAAGCGAAATAGCGGGCCAAGACTTGGCACCGGGCCAGGCGCGGCCAACTGAAATTCCTGGCCAAAATAGCACCGGATGCGTCGGTACCGACCTGCGAACGGCGTCAAATTTGGCGAAGGGACGGGGAGGGCTTTTTCACTCCCTTCAAAAAGCTGTTCACTCGCTTTAAATACGTGTTGGTTCAGCAAAAACCCAATGCTTCATTTCGCCGCCACCCTTACCCTTGTATTGTCGGCGGCGCAGCGGGGGACTACCTGACAAAGTCAACGGTTTTGTTTTACCGCCCCGCCAACCCGATTAGTTCACCTAAACTTTTCCAACCCTTTTTCCCAACAGTATCATGGCTTACTCTACCTCCTCCCCCGCTGGCCAGTGTGTTCAAAACATCATCAACTCGCTGCCAAGCCTTATGGCCGTAGCCGTGGTTGATGCCAACTCCGGCATGGCCCTGGCTTCGCACTCCAACTCCCCCAGCCTGAACCCCGAAACCGCCGCAGCCTACAACACCGAAGTTGTGAAGCAGAAGCAGAAGGCAATGTCCGCCCTTAAGCTCGGCAACGAAAAGATTGACGACATCCTGATTTCGCTCTCCAACCAGATTCACTTGATTAACCTGTCCGACGACGGAAAAAAGTTCATCTACCTGGTGGTCAATTCCCGCGACACCAACCTGGCTATTGCCCGCGATGTGTGCCGCCAAGAGTCGGGCTTGCTGAACTAAGACCAGCCCGGTCGGCCGCCCGGTCTTGCCCAGGCACTGTGCCGGCCTCCGGCGGTGACCGGGGCGCTTGCCTCACCCTTGGGCCCTGCTGCTGCCACACCAGGCGTGTGGACTATGAATGCTCACTGAGCAGGCAACGGGCAGCTGTCCGTTGCCTCTCCTTTCCCCAGCCGACAACAGCATGACGGGCGCCAGTTCTGACAGTTCGCTACCCCCCAAACGGCCCCGCGCGGCGCACCGTTTGGCCCCGCTCCCGCTCGTGTCAGCCGCGACCAGCCAGCCGGAAAAAGTTATCCAGCTTATCAAAGCGGAACTGCCCGGGTTGCGGGTAGTAGCCGCCATCGATGTGGCTAGCGGGAAGTGTTTGGCCAGCTACTGCCGGCCCAGGGCGCCGGCCGCCGAATGGGTAGCCGAGCACCATGCCACGACCGTGCGGCAGCAGCAGCTGGCCCTGCAGGCCTGGCCCGGCCGGCCCGAACAGCTTACCGATATGCTGATCCCCATGCGGCGACACCTGCACCTGTTGCGCGTAGCCCGCAAAGGCGAGTGGTTTGTGTATCTGGCCGTGAAGGCCGATGAATTGTCCCTGGCCCTGGCCCGCGAAGTGCTGCGCATGGCCATGAAGCGCGCAGGCTGCTAGCCTAGCAGGCAAGGCATTGCCGACATCATCCTTTTCAGCTTTCCCCTTTTCTACTGTTTTACATCCTTTTTTATTTTCCTGTCACGCATGGCATACTCTAACAATTCCCCCGCCGGTCGGACCGTAGAAGGTATTATCGGCGACCTGCCTGGCCTGGTAGCCGTGGCCGTGGTTGATGCCAATTCCGGCATGAGCCTGGCTTCACACTCCAACTCGCCGGCACTCAACCCCGATACGGCCGCTGCCTACAACACGGAGGTAGTGAAACAGAAGCAGAAAGCAATGTCTGCGCTCAAGCTTGGCAGCGAGAAAATAGAGGATATTCTGATTTCGCTCACGAACCAGACGCACCTGATTAAGCTGGCCGACAACGGCTCGAAGTTTATTTACCTGGTCGTAAACTCCCGCGATACGAACCTGGCCATTGCCCGGGAAGTTCTACGCTCTCACGTCTATAACCTGAACTAACGGCCGCTGCCGTGCTGCAGCGTTTGTATGAGCTTGCTGCCCCGGTTACGCACCGCCTGGTGCTGACTGGGGCGGCTGATGTTGGGCAACAGGCCGCCTGCCGGGCGCTGCACTACCAGCTGACCGAGGCTCCCGACCTGCTACTGGCCTGACTTGCGAGGTAATGTGTGCTGCCCTCAGCTTGCTGGCCCCGGCGCCTTAGCAGCCAACTGCCGCGCCATGCATCGGGTTACTAACTCCACGGTACCACCGGCCTTCGTCGTCAACTGCCGAGACTGTTCACCGCACGTCACCAGGGTTAGCGACGGTGGTTCCAGGAAGCGCCAGGAATATGCTTGCGCTGCGCATAGACCGTAACTGGCCCGGGCAAAGGGGAAAACCAAGTTCATCCTCCGCTACCTACTAAGCCAGCCCTACCGGCGGAAAGTGGAATACAAAGTTGCCAACCCGAATCGTGAGCAGTAAGCATAGAAGGAATAAATTAATAGGAATAATTTGTCCGAATCAGCGTCTGTCTCTTTTCACGAGCAAGCCGAAAGAAGAACGGATGGGCGCATCGAGATGTAAGCAAGGGAATGATTCAATCATGAGCACTTTGCAGGATATGTAATTGCAGGGCCAACAAGGGTACCCCCAAAGTCACGAAAAGCTTTTCTGCATAGGCCCATCTTGACGCCGCATCGTTTGTCCCGAAGACCTACGCCAGCACCTCATAAAGAATGATTGGCCGGGGGCGTAACTAGTTCGTGGAAGAAGAATGCGCCACTATGTGCCGGATAAGGGTATCTTTGAGCAGACCTTAACTTTCTTTTATATGTCGACCAAGACCATCAAAGCCGAAAGCACCCCGGCCACTGCTGAGCATACTGAAACCGCCCGTGAGGCTCTGCACCGCCGCGTAAAGCAGGCCCAGGAGCGTCGTCGCCGGAAGCTTAAGCATGTGAATCCCTAGTTCCCGCCGAACTTCAACGCAAGAAAGCCCTTCCTACCCACGTAGGAGGGGCTTTCTTTTAGAAGGGCTTCCTACGTGGGTAGAACGGATAGCAGACTGCTTTCTGCTTTATTCAGGTGAGCCGCAGCGGCCTGGGCTCCCATGCAAGCGTTAGCAACTCCATGGTGCCCGCTCCGGTCGGGCTACCAATCACCCACCCCCTTCGAAACCCGATTTCAAACAACGTCCGAAAAATAGCTGGCTTAGGCAGCCCCCCTCATTGAGTGGACTTGTGAAAAAGCTGCAAGCCTAAACCCCGCCCCTGCCCCGCTCGTCTAACCGGCTACCACCACACTAGCCGCTGCTGCATGAGTCTCTGGGAAATTATCAAGCGTCTGTACCCGTACGTGCTGCCGTACCGGGCCCTGGTGCTGGCTACGCTGCTGCTCACGCTGGTGGGCTCGTTGGCGGCGCAGGTGAATCCGTTTGTGCTGCGCTACACCGTGGATACCGTGCAGGGCCTGCTCAACCAGAACAAGGGCCTCACCCAGGGTGCCGATTTGCTGCTCATTGTAACTGCGCTGCTGCTGGGCAAGGAAATCATCAACACCGGCATCCAGTTTGGGCAGAAGTTCTACGGGGAGAAAATCCGCATCAACGTGTCCAGTACCCTCGTGCGCGACGCGGTGCACAAGGTGCTCAGCTACGAGCTGGGCTTCTACTCCGACAGCGGCAACCAGACCGGCAAGCTTCAGACCCGCATCGACCGGGGCGTGGAAAGCCTGATGAAGCTGGTGCAGAATTTCTTTATCGACATCCTGCCGCTGTTCGCCAACTCCATCGTGGCCCTGGTGATTATGTTCATGGCCAACGTGTATGTAGGGTTGGTGGCCGTGGCGGTGCTGCCGGTGTATTTCTGGCTGAGCTACCGCCAGGCCGACAAGCTGAACGGCACCCGCCGCGCCCTGCGTGGCCTGCGCGAAGCCCGCAGCCAGGGCCTCGTGAACCTCATCGACTCGGCCGTAGTCATCAAGAGCTTCGTGCGCGAAGACTACGAGGAGCAGAAGCAGGCCCAGGTGCAGCAGAACCTGCAGGAAGCCCAGCTGCAGACCCGCAAGACCAACTTCCTCTACGACGGCCTCAAGACGTTTACCGAGCAGATTGGCGTGGTGCTCATCATCATCCTCACAGCCTACCTGGTGCTCGACCGGCAGATCAGCATCGGGGCCATCATGTTCCACATTCTGCTGTTCAACAACGTGTCGGCGCCCATCCGGCAGCTGCACCGCATCTATGACGAGATGAACGACGCCCTCACCTACTCCGAGGGCTTCTTCGACATTCTCGACGCAAACGACGCGGTAGAACCCACCGGCCAGCTGCTGCCCGACCACCTGCAGGGCACTTTCGACATCTGCCATGTGGACTTCACCTACCCCAGTGGCACCCAGGCCCTGCACGATGTGTGCCTGACCATTGAGGCCGGCAAAACTACCGCGCTGGTGGGCCTGAGCGGGGCCGGCAAGAGCACCATCATCAACCTACTCTGCAAGTTCTACGCCCCCGACCGCGGCAAGATGCTGCTCGACGGCCAGCCCCTGGCCGACTACAACACCCACGCCCTGCGCCAGCAGATTGGGCTGGTGCTCCAGAAAAACCACATTTTCAAGGGCACCATCGAGGAAAACATCCGCTACGGCGTGATGGACGCTACTCTGGACCAGATCAAAGCCGCCGCCCGGCAAGCGTATTTGCACGAGCAGATCTTGGAGCTTCCTAAAGGCTACCAGAGCGACGCTCAGCAGCTGTCCGGCGGGCAGCAGCAGCGCATTGCCATTGCCCGGCTGTTCCTGAAAAACCCGCCCATCATCTTCCTCGACGAGCCCACGGCCTCCCTGGACGCCATTGCCACCGAGCAAATTAAGAACTCCCTGGAGGCCATCAAGCAGGGCCGCACGGTGGTCATTATCTCCCACTCCCTGGCCCAGATTGTGGATGCCGACTGCATCTACGTGATGAAGCAGGGCCGTATGGTGGAAAGCGGCACCCACGAGCAGCTCTACGACCGGCGCGGCACCTACCGCGAAATCTTCGATGCCTCCGCCCGCAGCCTCAACATCGAGAAGCTGGCCCGGGTGATGGTAGACGACGGGGATGAGGTGGAGGATACAGTGGGATAATAGTACAGCAGCACCCGCGCCCTTAACCCCGCATGGGACGGCCAACGGACAAGGTTCGGGCACGAATTCGTCTGGCCGAGCTTCTGCAGTAGGCATGACTACCCGTGGGGCATAACTCATCCTGCTGCCGCTACCGGGCAGGTGCGCTGTAGCTTATCTTGGAGCTACCCCGGACCAGTTGTCGTTGTCGGGCTTTTTTGCTGACGCAGAATCCTATTTATTCGGGAACTGTTTGAGCTGGCCTCGTCGGCGCGTCTTCCGTTGGCTGCTTTCGGGGTGTGCCTTAGGGCCCGGTCTCACTTCCCTTTGCTCGTTATCAACAACTCCGAGATGCATTCAACCCAAGTCCAGCGGATTAACATACTACGCGGCCTGGCTATTCTGCTGGTTTTCTGCTACCACGCCATCTACAGCGTTTTCGGCGCCTTCGAAATCTATGACTACAAACCGTACATGGTGGTCTACAATTTCAGCCAATATCCCTTAAAACGCATCCTACTCACCCTCACACCGCTATCGACGGGTCAAGGCACCACCCTATTTCTGGTACTGTCTGGTTTTTTGCTGCACCGGGGGTATCTGAAAAGCGGTAGTGCGTTCAGCTGGCCAGCTTTTTTCAATAAGCGCTTCTGGCGTATTTATCCACCGTATCTGGTGGCCCTACTGTTTTTCAGCTTAGCGGTGGGCAGCGGGGGCGCGTTCAGCTTTCTGACGCATCTTACCCTCACCCACAACTTATTTCCGTCCACTATTATCTCCATCAACCCTTCGTTCTGGTCGCTGGCCCTGGAGGCCCAACTCTACCTGCTCTACCCGGCTTTTCTGTGGATGCGTAGCCAATGGGGGCTTAAGCGTACGCTATGGCGGCTTGGGACCGTCACGCTGGTGGGCGTGCCGGCGGTGGTGCTATCCGGTGAGGTATCACTGATTAACCTGCCGTTCAACACTTGGGTGGTGTGGGGCCTGGGGGCATACCTGGGGGAGCAGATGTATTACGGGCGGCGCCTGTTCACGGGCCGGCCGGTGTACCTGCTGCTGGCGGCCGTGCTGCTCTCCCTGATGAAGATGACGCCCCTCTCGCCCCTGTACGGACGCATTTTCTTTGGTATTTTTTACATCTGCTGCATCGACTGGTACCTGCACCGGCCGGAGCGCCCGGCCTCGTGGGCCGGAGCCCTGGCCGCCAAATCCCTGGCGCGGGTGGGTTTGTACAGCTACAGCATCTACCTGTTCCACCACCCCTTTATGCGGAAACTGATTTTATTTTTCAGCTACGACAATACCAGCAAGCTAAGCCTGTTACTGGGCGTGGGGGCCACTTTCTTGTTGTTTTTCGGCGTAGCCTGGGTGGGCTACCACGTGCTGGAGCAGCCCTCCATCCGGCTGGGGCAGTGGTTTTACCGGCGCTACTTTGCCAAAGCGCCCCGCGAGCTGGCCACCGTGGCCTCTTAAGCCTTTGGGCCGGCTCAATAGCCCAAGCGAGCATCGGCCCTACGAAAAAGCCGGTTCGTGCTACGCGCACGAACCGGCTTTTTGGGTAGCGAGGCTACTGGTCTGACTACAGCTCGTCCTGGAGCACAGCTACGGCTTCCTGCAGGGTAAGGTCTTTACGCAGCGGCTTCAGAAAGCGGGCCGTACGGCTGCTGAGCGTACTATCGGCGGGGGTGGCAGTTGCCACGGCACTTACTTCGAGCGTAGGCGCCTGCTGCTGCAGCTGCTTGAGCTTTTCGTTGGTAGCCTGGCCCGCCTGCAGCTCGGTCCGGTACGCAGCCAGGTTCAACGAAACCTGGGTAGTTTTTTGGCGCTGGGCCATGGTTTGCACCGCCTCGGTGAGCAGCTTGAACGATGGATTGGCGGCTACGCGCTGCTGGCTGGCTGCTGCCAATTTGGCTACGGGCGGCACCGAAGACCAGGGCTGGTAGGCAGCTGGCGCAATTTCGTCCCAGGGCAGCGGGAAGTCCGTATCCTGTTCTCCATCGGCCAGGGCGCTGTAGGCGTCGGGCACCATAATATCGGGCGTGACGCCCTTAAACTGCGTGGAGGAGCCATTCACCCGGTAGTACTTCTGGATGGTGAGCTTGAGGGAGCCGAAGGGCTTGAGCTTGTTGAACTCGGCATTGAGCATGTTGTCGAGGTCGAAGATGCGCTGCACCGTGCCTTTGCCGTAGGTTGTATTGCCGAGAATAACTCCGCGCTTGTAGTCCTGGATGGCACCCGCCAGAATCTCGGAGGCCGAGGCGCTGTATTTGTTCACCAGCACTGCCAAGGGGCCGTCGTACTGCACTTGCGGGTCGGGGTCTTTGATAAGCTCGGCCCGGCCCTGGCGGCTTTTCACCTGCACCATGGGGCCGCTGGCCATAAACAGACCGGCCATTTCCACGGCATCAGGCAAGGAACCGCCGCCGTTGAAGCGCAAATCCAGCACCACGGCCTGGGCCCCGGCTTTCTTCAGCTTTTCCAGCTCCTGGCGCACGTCCTGGGCCGAGTTGCGCCCCCCGTTGTTGTTGAAATCGGCGTAGAAGCTGGGCAGCATGATGTAGCCGATTTTCTTCCCGCCCTGGTTGATGAGGGCCGACTGGGCGTAGGTTTCTTCCAGCACCACCACGTCGCGGATGATGGAAATAACCTTCACGCTGGCATCGGGCTTTTTCACGGTGAGGCGCACTTCGGTGCCTTTGGGGCCTCGCACCAGCTGTACTACCTTGTCCATGCGCAGGCCTTCCACCGCTACCGGCTCTGCGGCGCCCTGCCCCACGCGCTGGATAATGTCGCCCACCTTCAGCTCGCCCTGGCGGTAGGACGCGGAGCCGGGCACAATAGCCGCCACTACAATCTGGCCGTCTTTCTCGCTGAGCTGGGCCCCGGTGCCTTCCAGCCGGCCGGTGAGGGCCAGGTCGAAGTTGGTTTTGTCTTTCGGGGCGAAATACTCCGAGTGCGGGTCGAAGGTGTTGGCAATGGAGTTGGTGAACTCGTTGAGCCGGTCGTTTTCGTCGGTCTGGCGCAGGTCACTGAACCACTCATCGTAGTATTTGAGCACCTGCTTGCGCGCATCGGCTTCCAGCTGAGCCGGCGTGCGCACCGGGGCCGATAGCGTGGCGCCGGAAGGTTTGGCCTTGGCCGATGCCAGCGACTTGGTTTGCTGGCGGCTTTGCTCATCCATCAGCTCCGAGAGGCGCAGCATGGTTTGGTACTTGAGCAGGCGGCGCCACCGCTCCCGCCGGGCCGCGGCATCGGCGGCATAGGGTACTTTGTCGGGGTCGGTTTCGAAGGTTTCCTGGGCCGTGAACTCGAAGGGCTGCTGCAGCAGCTCCCGGTAAATGCTCTGGGCCTCCAGTACCCGCTGGTTGATGAGCTGGGTACTCAGATCCAGAAACTCGTGCTTGCCCTGCTTGATTTCGTCATCGATGCCCGTCTCGTACCGCTTGAGCTGAGCTATATCAGGCTGCAGCAAAAACCGCTTGCTGCCGTCGAGGTGTTCGAGGTAGAGCTTGAATACGCGCTGGGAAAAAGCGTCGTTGAGCTGCTCAGGCTGCACGTGGGCCACGCTCAGGCCCTGCGTGACGATGCCCACCTGCACCTCCTTTTTCTGGGGCGGCACGTCGCCGGAGGTAGCCGGGGGCGCAAAGCTGCCGGGCAGTACTACTAAAAAGCCCGGCAACAGGGCCGAGAAGAAGCCTAACGAAGAACGAAACGACGCCATAGTATGCGCAGGAGAGTAAGTAAGTACAGATCCAGAAGATGCCCGGGGCTACTGCCAGATGGCTGCCATGCAGCACAACCGGGCCAAGCTTTAAGGTACTAGTAAGACGCGGAGCAGAAGCACAAGTTGCACAGCTACTCGGTGGCAGGTTACCGGAACTGCAAACAGTGCGCCACGCTTGGGCCGTGCCCCGGATTATGGTTGCCCGGGTTGACGGATGCTACGTCCGGCCGCAGCTTGGGCGGAAGTGCCCCTTATAAAACCGTGCCCCCGAATTTGCTCTACGAAAGCCGTACAGCAAATTCAGGGGCACGCAATTAGTGGCAGCCGAGGTGCTTCAGCTACACGAACAGGCCATCCACGGAGAGGTACCGCTCACCCGTATCGTAGCAGAAGGTGAGCACGCGGCCGCCCTGGGGCACCTCGTCGAGCTTTTTGGCTACGGCCGCCAGCGAGGCCCCGGACGATACGCCCACGAACAGGCCTTCTTCCCGGGCGGCCCGGCGGGCCATGTCAAACGCTTCCTGCTGGCTCACCTGGATAGTCCCGTCGAGCACGTCGCGGTGCAGGTTCTCGGGGATGAAGCCGGCGCCAATGCCCTGAATGGGGTGCGGGCCCGGGGCGCCGCCGCTGATTACGGGCGAGAGTTCGGGCTCCACGGCAAACACTTTCAGGTTAGGAAATTTCGGCTTCAGCACCTCAGCCACACCCGTCAGGTGCCCGCCCGTGCCCACGCCGGTGATGTAGAAGTCGAAGCCCTCGGGAGCATCGCGCAGAATCTCCTCGGATGTTTCCTTGATGTGCACCTGGATGTTGGCCGGGTTTTCAAACTGCATGGGCAGCCAGGCCCCGGGCGTTTCGCGCACCAGCTCGTGGGCCCGCTCAATGGCGCCCTTCATGCCTTTCTCGCGGGGCGTAAGCTCCAGATTGGCCCCGTAGGCGGCCATCAGGCGGCGCCGCTCGATGCTCATGCTCTCGGGCATGACGAGCGTGATTTTATAGCCTTTCACGGCCGCTACCATGGCCAGGCCCACGCCCGTATTGCCGGAGGTGGGCTCTACAATCAGCGAATCCGGGGTGAGCAGCCCGTCTTTCTCGGCCTGCTCAATCATGCTCAGGGCAATGCGGTCCTTGATGCTGCCCCCGGGGTTGGCCCGCTCCAGCTTCAGCCAGACTTCCACATCCGGGCGCTGGGAAAATAACCGGTTCAGGCGTAGTAACGGCGTGTTGCCAATAGTGTCGAGAATGGAATTAGCTTTCATGAAACTGAGGAGTTGGAAACGTAAGAGTTGAAGGAGGAAGCAGTAAGCTACGAACTGGCCGAGAAGATACCGCAGTGAAGGACCTTATACCAACGCGTAGCCAGACCGATCAGATGGAGAACGTCAGGTCGGCGTTGGGGTCTTCGCTGCGCGTCACGTGAATCTGGGCCCGGTGGTAGACGCGGGAGTGGGAAGGCACGCTTTCCGTGAGCCACACATTTCCGCCAATGATGCTGTGGCTGCCCACTACCGTGCTGCCACCCAGAATGGTGGCCCCGGCGTAAATCACCACGTTGGCTTCGATGGTGGGATGGCGCTTGATGCCCTGCAGGTGCTTGGCTACGCTGAGGGCTCCCAGCGTGACACCCTGAAACACCTTCACGTGGGCCCCAATTACGGCTGTTTCCCCAATGACGATGCCCGTGCCGTGGTCGATGCAGAAAGAAGGCCCGATCAGAGCGCCGGGGTGAATATCGATGCCGGTCTGGGTATGGGCGTACTCACTGATGATGCGGGGCAGCTGCGGCACCTGCAGCTGGTAAAGCGTGTGGGCCAGGCGGTGCAGGGCAATGGCGTAGAAACCCGGGTAGGTGCGAATTACTTCTGTCACGCCGTGGGCCGCGGGGTCGGCGGCGGCAATGGCGGCGGCATCGAGCAGCAGCAACTCCCGCACCTGGGGCAGGGCGGCAAAAAACCGGGCCGCTACCTCGGCGGGGCGCTCCGTCAGCGGCAGGGCCAGCAGCAGCACGCGCATGTCGGCCTCCAATTGGAGTAGGGTGGCGGCCACGGCATCTTCGGTGGAGAAAGGCCGCTCAATCCGCTCTGGAAACAACAGCCCCAACAGCTGCTCACTCAGCCGACACCAGGCTGCCCCCGGCAGCGGCATGGTGGCCTGTTGGTGAGCGTGCGTGAGCGTACGCACAAAAGCGGCAGTTGAGACAGAAGACGACACGAGCAGAACTTAGTTAGGCGAAAGGCCAAACATACGCAGGCAATTGACATCAACCTGCAGCCCGGCGGAAGGTTTGTGTGCGCCGGGAGCCGCAGCTCCGCCCACAACCGAGGGCCGGTTGCCTGCGTTAAGCCGGGTAGTACTTATCTATTTGTTTCTCTTACCCTTTTCTCATGGCTGATACCACCATCACCAAAATCGATTCGGCGCACTCCCCGCACGGGGCAGAAGGCGAAAAATACCTGGCCTCGGGCGTGCATGTAGCTATGCGCCTGTGGGAGAATGAGCAACCCGCCGAAGCCAAAGAGCCCAGCGCCCGGCCCTACGAAACCGTTGGCTACGTTATTCAGGGCCGCGCCGAGCTGCACATCGAAGGCCAGATGGTGCTGCTGGAGCCCGGCAACTCCTGGGTGGTGCCCAAAGGCTCGTCGCACACCTACCGTATTCTGGAGGCCTTCACAGCGGTTGAAGCTACTTCCCCACCCGCCCAGGTACACGGCCGCGACGAGGAATAGTGTCCCCGTATTAACAGCCGGCCCGCTTTTCCGAACCATTCGGAGAAGCGGGCCGGCTTCTTTCATCTAGCTATATAGGCAGTAACTTACCGAAGCTGCACTACCAGCCGCACGCCGGTGGCATCCTGCCACTGCCAGGGCGAGGCCGAAACGTGCCCCACACTTTTGCCCAGGTTGGGCTTGCGCCCCCACCGGTTGCGGTGGGTAAGGTAGCCCAGGTGTGCCGACAAAATGCCTAGCCCGGCTCCCGCCACCACATCGCTCTGCCAGTGGCGGTTGTTGAGCATGCGCAGGGCGGCCACGCTGGTGGCAATAGTGTAGGCCCCTACCCCGTACCACTGGCTTTTATCCCGAAACTCGGTGTGCACGATGCTGGCCGCTAAGAAAGCCTGGGCCGTGTGGCCCGAAGGAAAAGACTGCCGGTTGGAGCCATCGGGGCGCCGGATGCCGGTAGTGTACTTGAGGGCCGTGACGGCCGCCGCAAAAATCAGCTCCGACTTTACCACCACCAGCGCCATGTTTAGCCGGTCGTTGCGCGACTCAACGCCGGCCAGGGTAGCAATGGCCAGCTCCGCGTAGGGCGCCAGAATCAGGTAGTCATCAACCTTGGTGTGGAAGTTGGGAAAGGCCTGCTGGATGTCGCGGCGCGCATCGTAGCTGCTGTACAGCCCGTTGCCGTTGATGGTCGACACCCCATAGCCAATGAGCACTGCCGGAATAGCCGTGGCCCGCACCAGCTTATGCTGATACCAGCGTGGGCGCGCTGCGGGCGGCGCCTGCGTCTCATACTTGTGTGCCGTGTCGGCAGGAGCGGCCGGGGGCGTAACCTGGCCCAGCACCGGCAAAACAGCGCCCTGAAATGTCAGCCACAAAAAGAGCAGCCAGGCTGGCTGTTGACGAAAAATAGTAGGCATTACTTAGGCGAAGAAAGTAATTCGATTCGATCAATCCGGTCCCCGATTTCCAGTTGGCTGAGCACGTCCATTCCCTGCTCTACCTGCGCGAAAATGGTGTAGCGCCCGTCTAGGTGCGGGGTGGGCGCGTGGGTGATAAACCACTGGCAGCTCTCCGTGTCCTTGCCGGCCGAAGCCAGCCCCACGGCCCCTTCCACGTAGCGAAGGTCAGCAAACTCCGAGCGCAAGTTGTAGTCGGAGCTGCCCCACCCGTCGCCCCGCGGGCAGCCGCCCTGGGCTACGAAGTTGGGGACCACGCGGTGGAAGTTCTTTTGCTCGTAGAATCCCTGCCGTACCAGCTCCACGAAGCTGGCTACCGAACCGGGCGCCTGCTCCACCAGCAGCGTGAGCGTAATAGGCCCGCGTCCGGTATGTACAATGGCTTTCTGCCCAACGGGAACGGTCTGCACCACCGCCCAATTGATGGGATGGGTGGCCGCAGCGGCCACGGGCTGCGGAGTAGCTGCTTTGCCCTGCAGATAATCGATGGTGAGCTGCAAGCTCTGCCAGGCTTCCAGGTCGCGGGGCAGGGTTAGCTGGTTGCGGGCCTTCAGCAGAAAGTCAGCCGAGGGAAACCGGGGCCGTAACGCCAGCTGCGGGTCCCGGATGGCTTCGGCGGCAGTACCCATAATGGCTAGGTCGCCGCTGCCGACGCCCCGCTGCAGGGTGCGGGCAAAGGCCGCGTGCTGACTAGCCGGAAAGTCAGGCTTGTGCCGCAGGGCTACCAGGGCCTCCATGCCATAAGTACCAATTACGACTGGCTGACCGGGCGTGAACGTGGCTTCTTCCAGCCATTTGTACGCGGCCGGATCCTCGCTGAGGGCTTTGAGCAGGTAGCCTTTCTCGTAGGGGCTGGCTGCCGCCGCGTAGCGCTGCATAATGGCCTGGCGGATAGTGTCGCGGGCGGAGCCGCCCAGCTTGAGCGCCGCACCCAGGAGCGTAGCCCGCACGCGCCACTGGTTAAGCTTGCCAGCCTTGGCTAAAAACAGCTGCCCCGATTCTTTGCTGGCATGCGTCAGAAAGTATTCGGCGGCAGTAAGCGCTACCTGTCCGTTGGCATCGGTCAGCGCCTCCCAGGCGGCTTCCTTCACGGGCGCATACATAGCTGCATTCATCGCCCGGATGGCGCTCAGCCGCACGCGGTAGTCAGCATCGCGGCGGGCCAGGGAAGCCAAGGTAGCCGGCACCGTAGCGTCGGTTGATTTGCCGAGGGCCAGGGTAGCTGCCGCCCGCACGGCGTAGTCGGGGTCCGTTTGAGCGGCGCGAATCAGCTGGGGAGTATAGGGCGTGAGGTTGAGGTTGCGGATGCGCGCCAGCGTACTGGCCGCCGCCAGCCGCGCCCGATAAGGTACGGGCAGGGGCAGCAGCTGCACCACCCGGCCCACGGCTGCCTCGGAGGTAATACCGCGCAGGGCCGCGCGGTACAAGCCCCAGGCCTGGCCTACCTGGGCGCTGGTATCGGCGGCCAGGGCGGCGGGCAGGCGAACCAGATCGGCCAGGGAGGCGCGGGTGGCGCAGCGGCCCATGGCTTCCAGCACGTAGCGCCGCACGGCCCGGTCGGGGTCCGTGGTCAATTGAGTGAGCAGGGCCTGCTGCGTAGTGGCCGTGGTATCGGCGGTTTGGCCCAGGGCAAACGCGGCGGCGCGGCGCACGTCGGCCTCGGTATCAGCAGCCAGCAAACGTGCAAGGGCCGGCACGGCCGCCCGGTCCTGCACCGAGGCAAAAGCCAGGGCTGCCTCCCGCCGGTACTGCGCGTCGGGCCGCTGCAGGTAAGGCAGCAAGGCTGCGGTATTGCGCTCATCCTGGGCCGTGGCCAACTGGCGCAGCGTAGCGTCGGCAAACTTATTGGGGGGGCTGCCCGGCGCTGGCAGGGCGGTGGCAACCCGGGGCCGGGTAGCGCAGCCGGCGGCAGCCAGCAGCGTAGCCATAGCCAACGGCAACACAGCACGGGAAATTGAAAGACAATGCATATCGGGCCAAAATAGCCAAATTCCGGCGAGAGAAGGTTACGCTACGCTTACGGCCTGATTTTCGTAGTGGGCCGAAAATCCTGACTTTTGTCCCCGTACTCATTTTTACTTTATGCCAACACGCTCATTCCGTTCCCTTTTGCCGGCGGCCTTTTTACTGCTGGCCGCCGCCTGCACCGCCCCGCGTGCCGTCATCAACTCAGGTAAGGTCACGCCCCAAGGCCAGTTTAAAGTAGGCGGCGACATGGTGTTCAACATCGGCACGCGAACAATCAGCGAGTTGGGCGGGGCCGTGAAGGACGAAGTGGCCGCCGCCGCCGGTAAGGACACCGTCAACTACAGCCAGCGGTTCGTGCGCATCCAAACGGCGGCCATTGCCTATATCCTTGACCCCATACAGCCCAGTTCCGACTTTTACATCCGCTACGGCGCCCTGCCCCGGGTGGATGTAGGCTATAAATACGCCTTCGGGGCGCATGCCTTCGATGCCATGTACCAGTTTCTGGGCTCGACCGGTACGCCGGAAAATCCGCAGGGACAGTCTGGTGAAACCTCCGGCAGCATTGGGCTGCAGTTTGCCACCCAGCGCGCCAAGCTGCCCAACGTGCCGTTTCTCGATGACGTGGCGTCTCTGCTAAACTTTGGCGCTACCCGCCGCGACCTGATGGTGCCGCTCATCTTTAGCACGTCGTTGGGCCGGGAGGAGGAAATCGGCGCTATTTCCTATGGAGCCGTCTACAACCATACGTTTATTGCTTATGGCTTCAACCCCACCAAAGTGTTTTTACCGGGCACCAACACCAAAATCGGGGAGCTGAAGGCGAAAAACAACTTCGCCTCCTTTGGCCTGTTCGTCAATGGCAAATTCGGCTACCGCTACGCCTACATTCTGCCCGCCCTGGCCGTGTACTACCAGAACTACGGCACGTACCAGCTGCTCAACCAGGCCAGCACCACCAAGCTCAAGGGCGTGACCATTATTCCGTCCCTGGGCGTGCAGTTCCGCATTCCCACCGGCCGCGGCCGGTAGCCCTGGGCGGAGCGGGGCCCCTGCCCTAGCGGTTGGATTCGAGGTAGCCTTCGGTGAACACCCGGTATTGGTCGAAGATAGAGCGGACGCTGCGCCGCACCACCGCTTCGCCCTGGGCACCTTTGGGCACGGTCACGCCCGAGGCATAGCCGTTCCAGACCGCGCGGTTGGTGCGGTAGTCGATGAGGGTGACCAGCAGGGTGCCTTCCCGCAACAGCAGGCGCAGCGGTTGGTAGCCCTTGCGCGCATCTTTGGGGGTTTCGTCAGTTTCTTCCTTCCCCGAGGCCAACCAGGCCGTCAGTTCCTCCTGAGCAAAGCCCCGAAAGCGCATGTCCCCTTCGTAGAGGCGGAAGCTTACCAGCAGATCCGGGCGGTTTTTGGCGGGCTTGTAGCCCTGGGAGCGGAGGCGGGCCCGGATGGCGTCGCGCAGCACCTCGCCCAGGGCGCTGCTGTCGGTAGCCAGTTCGTTGCCGGTCACGAAGTCGTAGGTGCGGTAGCGCCGGAAATTACCACTATAGCTATAGTCCGATTCAATTCGGGCCTCGCGGGCGGCAAAGCACCCACTCAGGCTCAAAGCCAGGGTAAGTAGCGTAATCGTTGCAGGTTTCATAGGCAGACGGTCAGGCGAGAAATGAAGGCGTTTAAATTACTAGATATACGAAAGCTTACCCACTGATTTTAAGGCGGTCCAGCGAAAAATATCAACAAAATTTTGGCCTAAAGACGGAAGCCCGGACAGCGCGCACCCGCAGTTTTCGGCGGGTATTTCCCCCATGCTTTCAGCTCCTACCCGGAAATTCCTATCTTCCCTGTCCGTTCCCGGCCTTTTTGCCTTGCTATGCTGCCCTTTTACCTCAACGACCAGCTCATCCGTACCGACCAGCCCGCTGGCAGTACCCTCCTTGATTTCGTGCGCTACCACCAGCACCTGAAAGGCACCAAAATCGGGTGCCGCGAGGGCGACTGCGGGGCCTGCACTGTGCTGGTAGGCGAGCTGGCCCCCGATGGCACATCGGTGCAGTATCAATCCATGACGTCCTGCCTCACGCCCCTGGGCAACGCGCAGGGCAAGCATGTGGTCACGGTAGAGGGCATCAACGCGGCGCGGGGCACGCTCACGCCGGTGCAGCAGGCCATTGTGCAGGAAGGCGGCTCGCAGTGCGGTTTCTGCACGGTGGGCTTCGTGATGTCACTCACTGGCCACGCCCTTAGTGCTAAGCCTACTACTCCGGAAACCGCCCTGGCCTCCATCGACGGCAACATCTGCCGGTGCACAGGCTACAAAAGCCTGGAGCGGGCTACCCAGCACCTGCAACAGCAGTTGCAGCAGCGCCCGGCTTCTTCCCCCCTAGCCTGGCTGGCCGAGGAAGGCTTTGTGCCTAAGTACTTTGCTGATATGCCCGCCAAGCTCACGGCCCTGCGCAGCGCGGCTACGGGCGGAGCTGAAGCGTCCGAAGCACTACGGCCTGGCCCCGGCCTGGATGCTGCTGCGGCTGCCCGGGCCCAGATCCTGGGCGGCGGCACCGATTTGCTCGTGCAGCGCCCCGAGCAGGTGCGCGCCGTGCCCGTGGAGCTCGTGTACGACCAGCACAGCCTGCGCGGCATCCGGCGCGAGGGTGACACTATTGTACTGGGCGCCGCCACTACCGCGCAGCAGCTGATGGAATCGGAGGTGATGCTGGCGGCGCTGCCCGAGCTGCCCCGGTTTCTGAAGCTGGTGAGCAGCACGCCCATCCGGCAGATGGGCACTGTGGCTGGCAACTTCATCAACGCCTCCCCCATCGGCGACCTGACCATTCTGTTTCTGGCGTTAGGCGCGGAAGTTGAGCTGGAAAATTCTGCCGGTCAGCGCCGCGCCTTACCGCTTGCGGAGTTGTACCTCGATTACAAGAAGCTGGCAAAAACCGCCGATGAGCAGGTAACAGAAATTCGCTTCCCGGCTCCGCAACTGGCTGACCTGTTCAACTTCGAGAAAGTATCCAAGCGCACTCACCTGGATATTGCCAGCGTGAACTCGGCCGCCTGGCTGCGCATCGAGCAAGGTGTGATTCAGGCTGCCCACCTTTCGGCCGGGGGCGTGGGGCCGATTCCGCTGCTGCTGCGTCGCACTTCGGCCTGGCTGGTAGGCCAGCCGGTTTCCGCCGAAACGGTGCAGCATGCCCTTACCCTGGCCCAGCAGGAAATCAGCCCGATATCGGATGTGCGCGGCACTGAGCACTACAAGCGGCTTCTGCTGCACCAGTTGCTCACGGCGCATTTCCTACCGCTGCTCCCGGAGCTGGTATAACAGCCCTTTTGATTTTGTCATTTCTATTGAAGCGCCATCCAACTGTCGGCGTTAGCTCATGAACCACCTCGATCCGGCCCGCCACGTGCGCGGCGAGTCTCAGTACCTCGATGATATTCCGGTGCAACACGGCACCCTGTACGCGGCTGTGGTGGAGTCGCCGGTGGCGCACGGCAAGCTGCTGAGCATAGATGCTACGGCGGCCCTGCAGCTGCCGGGCGTGGTGCGCGTCCTCACGGCCGAGGACATTCCCGGTGAAAACCAGATTGGTGGCATCGTGCCCGACGAGCCCCTGCTGGCTGAGGGCCATGTACATTTCCGGGGGCAGCCGGTAGCCTTAGTTTTGGCCGATTCGGAGCACGCGGCCCACGCAGCTTTGCGCCACGTGCGGGTAGAGGTCAGCCCGCTGCCCATTATTGTGGATCCGCGGGAAGCTGCCGCCCAGGGTGAGCTGATTGTACCGCCGCGCACCTTCCGCATCGGAGCGGCCGAGGATGCCTGGGCCGGGTGCGCGCACGTATTTGAGGGCGTAGCTGAATCGGGCGGGCAGGAGCATCTGTACATTGAAACCCAGGGCGCGTATGCCTTCCCAACGGAAATGGGCGGGGTGCGCGTTATTTCTTCCACGCAGGGCCCCACGGCCGTGCAGCGCCACACGGCGCGGGTGCTGGGCGTGGGTATGCACCAGGTAGAAGTGGACGTGACGCGCCTTGGCGGCGGCTTCGGCGGCAAGGAAGACCAGGCCACCACCTGGGGCGCCTTGGCCGCCCTAGGCGCCTTCGTGGTGCGGCGGCCGGTGAAGCTGGTACTCGACCGCATGGCCGATATGCGCATGACCGGCAAGCGCCACCCCTACTCCTCCGACTTCAAAATCGGGCTGGACGCCGACCTGAAGATTGTGGCCTACGAGGTGACGTTCTACCAGAACGCCGGGGCCGCCGCCGACCTGTCGCCGGCCGTGCTGGAGCGGACGCTGTTTCACGCTACCAACGCCTACTTCATTCCGAACGTGACGGCCACGGCCTACAGCTGCCGTACTAATCTGCCACCCAACACGGCTTTCCGGGGCTTTGGCGGGCCGCAAGGTATGTTCGTGATAGAGTCGGCTATAGCCTGCGCGGCTGAGAAGCTGGGCGTGCCGGCGGCTGACATTCAGCAGCGCAACCTGCTGCGCGAGGGCGACCTGTTCCCTTACCGCCAGCCCACCGAGGGCTGCCACGCCGAGCAGGCCTGGAACACGGCCGCCGAGCTGTACGACCTGTCCGCCCGGCGTCGGGAAGTGGCCGAGTTCAATGCCGCGCACAAGCTGCAGAAGAAAGGCTTGGCCGTGATGCCCATTTGCTTCGGCATTTCCTTTACCAAAACCGCCATGAACCAAGCCCGGGCGCTGGTGCACATCTACACGGATGGGTCGGTGGGCGTGAGCACGGGCGCGGTGGAAATGGGTCAGGGCGTGAACATCAAGATTGCCCAGGTGGCGGCCCAAACCCTGGGCATTTCGCTGAGCCGGGTGAAGGTGGAAAGCACCAACACCACCCGCGTAGCCAACACCTCCCCCAGCGCCGCCTCGGCTACCGCCGACCTCAACGGCAAAGCCACCCAACTGGCCTGTCTGGCCTTGCGCGAGCGGCTGCTGCGCCTGGCGGCCACCGAGCTGAAGATAAACTACGAGGGCCTGCAAATCGAGAACGAGCAGGTGCTGGCCGCCGGAAAACCCGCCGATACGACCTGGGAGAAGCTGGTATCGGCCGCCTACTGGCAGCGCATCAGCCTCAGCGAAAACGCCCACTACGCCACGCCCGACCTGCATTTCAACCCTGAAACCAACCAGGGCTACCCCTTCGCCTACCACGTGTACGGCACGGCCCTCACCACCGTGCGCGTCGATTGCCTGCGCGGCACTTACGAGGTGGAGGCGGTGCAGATTGCCCACGACTTCGGGCAGAGCATGAACCCGGCCGTGGACCGCGGCCAGATTGAAGGCGGTGCGGTGCAGGGTATAGGCTGGATGACCCTGGAGGAGCTGGTATTTAACGATGAAGGCCGCCTGCTTAGCAACTCGCTCAACTCCTACAAAATCCCCGACCTATACTCGGCTCCCAAGGTAATCGACGTGCACTTCCTGGATACGCCCGGTCACTCGCGGGCGGTTCTGCGCTCCAAGGCCGTGGGCGAGCCGCCGCTTATGTACGGCATCGGGACCTACTTCGCCCTGCGCGACGCTATTCGGGCGTTCAACCCCGCGGCGGATATATCTTTTTCGGCCCCTATGACGCCCGAGAAGGTTCTCGTAAATTTGCACCCCGATTTCAAATTTACGCCTGCCCCCACCCCTGCTTGGAACTCACCCGCCCCACTCAACTCCGTAACCACCTCCGAGGATTCCTGATTTACGCCGCCGGCGACACGGCCGCGGCCCTGCTCCTACACCAGTTTTCCTGGCTCCGTTTGCTGGGTATGGCCCTCGTGGGTGGCATACTCTACTCCACTGAAGTGCCCGCCTATTTCCGCTGGCTCGACCGGCAGCAACCGGCCGCCGGGGCTACCACCCGCGTGAAGCGCTGGCAACGGGCCGCCCTGTCGCTACTGTACTTCAACCCGCTCTGGATTGCCCGCCACTACGCGTTTCTGGGGTTGTTCGGGGGCGCGGCCGAGCCCATTTCCCTGGCTTTGCTCCCGGTAGCGGGCCGCTCATTTCTGCTAAACGCGCCGGTGTCGTTGGCAGCTAACTACTATATTCAAAACCGCGTCACGGCCCAGCGGCGCTTTATGGTCAGCGCACTGTTCTCGGGCGTAATGGCCGTTTCCTACGCCCTGGCCGCTGTGTGGCTGTAGCCTACACCTTTGTGTTGTAGTTGCTGGGGTTATTCACTGACGAAACGATGCGTCTCGCCATCGTTCAGCTTCCCACAACCAGCCGCAGCACCTAACTTACCACTACTCATCTTCTCACCACTTAGCTCTGCCTGATGCCGCTTGACCTACCCGACTACGGCCCCGGCACCCAGGCCCCCGTGCCGCGTGAAGCGGCTGTTTGGGAACACGCGGCTGAGGCGCTGAAGCAGCAGGAGCCGGTAGTACTGCTGTGCGTGCTGCACAGCCAGGGCAGCAGCCCGGGCCGGCAGGGGTTTAAGATGAGCGTGACGCGCACGGGCATGGCCGGCTCTATTGGGGGCGGGATGATGGAGCACAAGCTGGTAGAGCTAACCCGCGCCCACTTCCTGCAACCCAACGCCGCGCCCGAAATCCGCCGCCAGGTGCACCGCCGCGACGAGCCTGCAGACCGCTCCGGCATGATCTGCTCAGGTGAGCAAACTGTGCTGCTGCTACCCCTACAAGTGGCCCATGTGCCCGTTCTGGCCGACATCCTGCGGCGCCTACGCACGGCCCAGCGCGGGCAGCTGCACCTTAGTTCTGCGGGCCTTCACCTCACGGACACCCTCGCCCCAACCGCCTTCCAGCTCGGGACACAGTGGCGCTACACCGAGCCGCTGGGTTTCCGGCAGCACGTGACCATCGTGGGGGGCGGGCACGTGAGTCTGGCCCTGGCCCGCATACTGGCTACGCTGGACTTTGGTATTACGGTACTGGAAGAACGGGCCGAGCTGAATACGTTTGTGGGCAACCCCTACGCCCACCAGCGCCGCACGGTGCGCTACGAGGCCCTGGCCCCGGCAGTAACGGAGGGCCTGGACCAGTTCGTAGTGCTGATGACCTTCGGCTACCGCACCGATTATGTGGCCCTGAAGCAGCTGCTGCACCACCAGCTGGGCTACCTAGGCGTGCTGGGCAGCCAGGCCAAAATTGCCGATATGTGGGCGACGCTACGAACCGAAGGTGTTGCCGAAGCCACGCTAGCCCGCATCCACGCGCCCGTTGGGGTGCCCATCCACAGCCGCACGCCCGAAGAAATTGCCATCAGCATTGCGGCGGAGTTAGTTCTGGTGCGGAACGGGAACCCGGGATGAAGTAGGGCATAGACTGGTATAGACCAGATAACAAGTTTTCGTACAAAGTAGCAGCAGCAAAAAGGCCGTCATGCTGAGCGAAGCCGAAGCATCTCTACCGCTTCGTTGTGGTAGTAATCCAACAAAGCGGTAGAGATGCTTCGGCTTCGCTCAGCATGACGTTCTAAATTCAATTCGATGTGCTTACTTCTGCCCAGGTTTTTGCTAGGGCTGGTGCTAGCCTGAACTTGTAACCGGTGAACAGGTTATTGCTACGGTTTTTGGTTAGCGGCTATGCCTACAGGCCCGCTGCCCGCCAAATCCGGCATCAACTTTCACCCCCCCAATCCCCTAAAAAAACAGATGAAGTTTACCCTCCTGCTCACGGCCGCCCTGGCTGTTTTTGCCCTGCAGACGCAAGCTCAGACCACTGCCCCACCGCGCGTAGCCTCCGACCAGATTGCCACCAAGAAAGGCCCGCTCACCGTGCAGCCCATCACCCACGGCAGCGTGGTGCTGACCTGGAACGGCAAAACCATCTACGTGGACCCCTACGGCGGGGCCGAGGCCTACGCCGGGCTGGCAGCCCCTGATGTTATCCTGATTACCGACATCCACGGCGACCACCTGGACCCCAAGACGCTAGCGGGACTGTCTGTAGGCAAAGCCCTGATGGTAGTGCCCAAAGCCGTGGCCGATCAACTCCCGGCTGAGTACAAAACCCAGGCCCGCATCCTCGGCAACGGCCAGAAGCTCGACACCCTGGGCATGAGCGTTTCGGCCATTCCCATGTATAACCTGCCCGAAGCCGCCGACGCCATGCACACCAAAGGCCGGGGCAATGGCTACGTGCTGAACCTGGGCGGCAAAAACGTGTACCTCTCCGGCGACACGGAAGACATTCCCGAAATGCGCGCCCTCAAAGGCATCGACGTGGCGTTTGTGTGCATGAACCTGCCCTACACCATGAACGTGGACCAAGCCGCCCAGGGCGTGTTGGCCTTTAAGCCGGGCATTGTGTACCCCTACCACTACCGCGGCCAGAACGGCCTGAGCGACGTGGACGCCTTCAAGAAAACGGTAAACGCTGCCAACAAGAAAATTGACGTGCGCCTGCGCAACTGGTACCCGGCCGCTCAGTAACTCCCCAAAACTATACGAAACGTCCTGCCAGATTAGCATCTGGCAGGACGTTTTTGGTTTTAATTCAGCTACTCTCATTTAGAGTGTAGTTAGGAAGTGTCATGCTGAGCCTGTCGAAGCATGACCATTTAGGAATTTTCAGACACAGCCCTAAACGAAAGCTTGCCAGCTGCCTATTTACCGATACCCCGCTGCCTGCAGCTGAAACAGCTCGGCGTAGCGGCCACCGCGGGCCAGCAGCTCCTCGTGGGAGCCGATTTCCACGAACTGCCCGTTTTCGATAACCAGGATGCGGTCGGCCATGCGCACGGTGAATAATATGGTACTCTCAGCCTATTGTGGAGGAAGGATCATTATTTAGGGTTTCTCTAACATGATCTACATAGCCAGCCCACTCTTTATATTCTTTCAGATGCCATGCAATGCGTTCATCAAGCGTTACTGCTTTGCTATCAGAATCCACATCTATTATAAAACCTTGCTGAGTGAGGAATGCTGCATATTTTTGCAAATATATAAACCGTAAGTATGTATTTCCATAAGAGCCTAACTCAATCCATATAGTATCCTTCCAAAACGCAAAATCGAATGAAATATCCTCAATTTCAGCCCAAAGACGGAAATGCATATCTGGAAAATCCTCATCCAAGTCAGCAACTTCTAGATTCAAGAAATACCTACTAGAGCCAGCGAGGTTCATGTCGTAAACCTCCGGGAAAGCTGCAATCAGTTTCGCAGCTATGATCTTATTCAGCTTGAGCGATGACTCGTTGTCTACCTCAACTACTCTGCTAAAAGGAAGATCATAAGGCATAAGCAAGAAGAGGATTGTGCTACTTTTTATGCTAATGTAATGTATTTGCTCTTTACCGATACCCTGCTGCTTGCAGCTGAAACAGCTCGGCGTAGCGGCCGCCGCGGGCCAGCAGTTCCTCGTGGGAGCCGATTTCCACGAACTGCCCGTTTTCGATGACCAGGATGCGGTCGGCCATGCGCACGGTGCTGAAGCGGTGGCTGATGAGCACGGCGGTTTTGCCCTGGGTCAGGTCCTTGAAGCGCTGGAACACCTCGTACTCGGCGCGGGCGTCGAGGGCGGCGGTGGGCTCGTCGAGGATCAGCAGCTGGGCGTCGCGCATGTAGGCGCGGCCGAGGGCTATTTTTTGCCACTCGCCCCCACTCAGGTCCACGCCCTTGGCAAAGCGCCGCCCAATAATCTGGTTGTAGCCCTCGGGCAGCTTACGCACCACCGAGTCGGCGAGGCTCTGGGCGGCGGCCTGCTCGATGCGGGGCTGGTCGTCTTTCTGCTCGATGCGCCCCACGGCCAGGTTTTGGCCCGCCGACAGCTGGAAGCGCACGAAGTCCTGGAAAATCACCCCGATTTCCTGGCGCAGCTCGGCCGGGTCGTAGTCGCGCAGGTCGTGGCCGTCGAGTAGGATGCGGCCCTCGGTGGGGTCGTAGAGGCGCGACAGAAGCTTGACGAGGGTGGTTTTGCCGGCGCCGTTTTCGCCTACCAGCGCCAGCTTTTCGCCGGCCTGCAAAGTAAAGGACAGGTTGCGCACGGCCCACTTCTCCGCGTTGCGGTACTTGAAGCCTACATTATCGAAGGTGAAGCCCTGCTGGATGGGCCGGGGGAACGGGCGCACAGGGCGCGAGTCGTCGCGGCGGATGCGGGGCTGCAGGTGGAAGAAGTCGAAGAAATCCTGCAGATACAATGCGCCCTCGGCCACCGTGCTGAACCGGCTCAGGATGCCTTCGAGCAAACCGCGCATGCGGGCAAACGAGCCGGCCAGAAACGTGAGCTGCCCGATGCTGATGCGCCCGCCTACGGCCTGGGTGATGATATACACATAGGCGGCGTAGTAGCCGGCCGCGCCAACTGCCGCGAAGAAAGCACCCCACCCGGCCCGCCGAATCACGAGTCGCTTGTTTTTCTGGTAAAACTCGTCGGATAGCAGCCGAAACCGATCAATCAGAAACCCTGAAAGTCCGAAGATCTTAACTTCCTTGGCCGTTTCGTCGGAGGCCCCGGTTTGGCGCAGGTAGTCCAGCTCACGCCGCTCGGGCGTCCAGCCGTGCACCAGGGAATAGCTGCGCTCATTGAAGTGCGACTCGCCCAGGAAGGCGGGAATAACAGCTACCAGCAGCAGCAACAGTAGCCAGGGGTTGAAGGCGGCCAGCCCCACAGCCAGAAACAGCATGGTAATGACGTCCTGGGCCTGCGAAAGCACCTGGGCCATGAGCACCGTGCGCGAGAGGGTCTGGCGGCGGGCCCGCTCTAGCTTGTCGTAGAAGGTGCTGTCCTCGAACTGGTCGAGGTCCAGTTCGGCGGCGTGCTCCATCAGGCGCACCGAGGAGCGGTTGGCGAACAGGTCGCCCAGCAAGGAGTCGAGCAGGGCCACTGCCCGGCCCAGACCGTCAGACAGAATAGCTAGCCCAAACTCCAGAGCCAGCAAGCCCAGCACCGGCGTGAGGGTGCGCTCGGCAGCGGGCAGGCGGCTGAGCTGCACCACCGCGTCGAGCAGCAGCTGGCCCACGTAGAGCATGGCCAGCGGCAGCGCGGCCCGCACTAGCCGCAGGCTGGCATTGCCCAGGGTAAGGCCCGGGCTGGTTTCCCAGATCAGGCGCAGAAAGGCCGGCAGGTTGCGCAGGGCCGACACCCGCTCCCGCACCGAGAGGGCGGGTTTGCCGTCGGGGCGGGGCTTTTTGGCGGAAATGGTGGTGAGGAAATCAGAAAACCAGGACATAGGAAGCTTCTACGGCACACTTCGGGCCGGAAGCTGAAAGAAGCCGTTTTGGCAGAAAAACCCGTTATGTCGGGCAGTACAAGCCGGCCGGCGTACCTTTGCCGCAATGCCCACTCCTGCTTCTGCTGCTTCGCCCAAGGTCTACACGGCCGGCTTCTGGCTGATGTGCCTGTCGTCGTTTTTCTTTTTCATGAGCTTCAACATGCTCCTGCCCGAGCTGCCGGATTACCTGGCACGCATGGGCGGCGGCGACTATAAGGGCTACATCATTGCCTTGTTTACGCTCACGGCGGGCCTTTCGCGGCCCTTCAGCGGCAAGCTGGCCGACACGGTGGGACGCATTCCGGTGATGGTGTTCGGCTCGCTGGTGTGCTTTGTCTGCGGCTTTTTCTACCCCTGGGCTACTACCGTCACCGGGTTTCTGCTGCTGCGCTTGGTCCACGGCTTCAGCACCGGCTTCAAGCCCACCGGCACGGCGGCCTTCATTGCCGACATCATTCCGCTTTCCCGGCGCGGGGAGGCCATGGGGCTACTGGGTGTGGCGGGCTCCCTTGGCATGGCTGCCGGCCCGGCCCTGGGGCCCTATATCACGGCTACGTTTTCGCTCAACACCCTATTCTACTGCTCTTCGGGGCTGGCTCTGCTGAGTTTGGCCGTGCAGGGCACCATGACGGAAACCCTGCCCGCCGCCCAGCGCCAGCCCTTCAGCTGGAGTTTGCTGCGCCTGGAGTGGCACGAGGTGCTGGAGCCCCGCGTGTTCAAGCCCGCCCTCATTACCATGCTGTGCTTGTTTCCCTTCGGCGCCATCCTCACGGTGGTGCCCGACCAAAGCGTGGCCCTGGGCCTGAAAGGCGCCGACAAAGGACTTTTCTACACCTCCTACACGCTTACTTCCCTGCTAGTGCGCCTGGTGGCGGGCCGCGCCTCCGATACCTACGGCCGCGTGCCGGTGCTGCGCGTGTCGGCGGGCCTGCTGCTGCTGGCCTTGCTGGTGCTGGCGTTTATGGGCCAGTCGGTGGTATTGTTTCTGACGGGCGCGGTTTTGTTTGGGCTGGGTGCGGGCCTCAACTCCCCCACGCTGTATGCCTGGACGGTAGATCTGAGCCATCCCGAGCGGCGCGGCCGGGCCGTGGCCACCATGTACATTGCCCTGGAAGTAGGTATTGGCCTGGGAGCCTTGCTGGCCGGCTGGCTTTACGACAACACCACGGCCCGCCTGCCCTACGTGCACCTGCTGAGCGCGGCCCTCCTGCTAGTGGCTCTGGTGTACCTGCTGGTGGCTGTGCGCAGCCGCCCGGCAGCGCAGTAAGCCAAAATATTTCAGGCCAAAACGGTGGGGCGTATTTATGCACCTGACCGAATTATGTACATTTGATGAAGAACGTCTAAGTTGAGCATACGCTGGCTAAAAGCTATTTGGCCAGTTCTTTAGAAGTTTATATTTTGTCTGATTTAAATAATATTTCGGGTGATTATCAGGCCATTCACTTTATCCGGGCGGCTCGCTATTTTATGCCTGCTGGTGCTGGCTGCCCCCACCGCGCTGGCCCAGGAAGTGCCCCTCGTCTTCGGTAAGGTTACCGCAGCCGATTTCGTGGCCGCTCCCGCCGACTCCGCCGCCCCGGCCGTCATGCTCTGCGACTTCGGCCAGTCAAAAATTGTGGGTGGCCGCGAGGGTTTTCAGCTGGAATACGTGCGTACCGCCCGCATTCTGATTCGGCGCAAGGCTGGCTACCCTTGGACCACCGTGCAGGTGCCCCTCTACCGCCGAAACGAACAGACGGAACGCTTCAAAAAGCTGAAAGGCATTACTTACAACCTGGTTGATGGCAAGCTGATCCAGGAGAAGATGGCCGAAAATGCTGTCTTCAAGGATGAACAAGACAAAAATCACACGAGCTACCGTTTTACCTTGCCTAACGTGCGGGAGGGCTCCATCATCGAGTTCACCTACACCGTAGAGTCCGACTTCCTGTTTAACCTGCAGGCCTGGCGCTTTCAGCATACCATCCCCACCCGCTGGAGCGAGTACCGCACGGTTATTCCAGCCTACTTCCGCTACAAACAGATTACGCGGAGCTATCTGCCCTTCGCGGTGCAGGAAGACAAGCCCGTACCGTATAATACCCGTATGTCCCACAGCTTCGAGGGACTGGCGCCGGCCCAGGAATACAACATCAATACCCAGGCCTTGAGCAGCCGCTGGGTTATGAAGAATGTGCCCGCGCTCCGCGAAGAGCCTTTCATGACCGCCCAGCTTGATTATTTCTCTTCGGTTGATTTTGAGCTGTCGACCATTCAGTACCCCAACCAGGAGCCCCGGGATGTAGCAGCTACCTGGGAAGCCATCGGCACCGAACTACTGCAGCAGGAGCAGTTTGGCCGCGACCTGTATCAGAAATCAACGCTTACCGCCCAGATAAGCGCTTTGAAAGCTCGCTTGCCGGAGCCCCGGGAACGGGCCGCCGCCGTGGTGGCCCTGGTGCAGCAAACCATGAAGTACAACGGGCAGGAACAGCTCTACCTGACTAAAACCTTAAAAGAAGCTACCCAACGAGGCCAGGGCAACGTGGCCGATGTAAATCTGCTGCTGGTGCAAAGCCTGCGGGCGGCCGGGCTGGATGCAAATCCTCTCCTGCTGAGCACCCGCAGCCACGGTCATGTGCTGGAATCGATGCCCGTGCTCAACAACTTCAACTACGTAGTGGCCCACGTACGCCTTCCTGATAACACGGAGCTGCTGGTAGACGCTACGGAGCCCGTCGTGCCGCTGGGGATGCTGCCGAAGCGCTGCCTCAACGGCAACGGACGGTTGCTAACGGCACCGGCGGCCCTCGGGCGGTGGGTTTCGTTGGCTCCAACGCAACGGTAGGCTTATTTCAGTAAAACCACGCTCACCTTGCAGCCCGATGGATCTTTGCAGGGCAAAACGCACTGGGAATGGAGCGGCTACGCGGCTGCTGAAGCCCGCACTACAGAGCCGGCTCAGTTGGTGCGCACCCTTCAGCAGCAGTTGGGCGACGATACCACTCCTATTTCGGCCGCCGTGTGGCAGCACCAGCGGGAACCAGCCCACTCGCTGCAGCTGGATCTGCCCTTGCAGATGGACAATACGGAAGGTCAGGCTACCACCACCTACCTCGCGCTGCTGGCCCGCCTGGGTTTAAACAGCAACCCATTCAGCGCCGAAAGCCGCTACTTCCCCGTCGACTTTGGTACTACCCGCGACGAAACGCACCAGCTCACGCTTACCCTGCCAGATGGGGTTACACTGACCGAAAAGCCGCAAAGTCAAAGCCTGGCTCTGCCCGATAATGGCGGCCGGTTTACCTACCTCTGCGCTCAGGAAGGCCGCACGGTGCAGTTTATGAGCCGGCTGCAGCTAAACAAAGCGCAGTACAGCGCGGCCGAATATGCGAACCTGCGCGAGTTCTACGCCCGCATCGTGGCCAAACACGCCGAGCCGCTGGTGCTCAGCACCGGTGCCCGCCCTTAGTTTTAAATCTACCGTCACCTTTGCCTTTTCCCTATGATACTACGTGTACTTTCCTTTATCGCACTGGCTCTGGGCCTGGGCTGCGCAACGGCTCCATCGGCCCAAGCCCAGGCCGAGCCCATCAAATTTGGCAAGCTCGATCTGAAAGAATTTGACGCCAAAAACTTTGCCGCTGATACCGCTGCCGAGGCCGTAGTAATGGCTGACTTCGGCCGCAGTCATTTTGAGTATGTGCAGAACCAGTTCAAGGTTGTATTTGAACGCGTTACCCGCATCAAGATCCTCAAGAAAGCGGGCTATGACATGGCCACGGTCAGTGTTCCGCTGTACCGGAAGAACGGCAATGAAGAGCGGCTGAGCAACTTGCGGGGCTTTACCTACAACCTGGTGAATGGCCAGCTGGTCAAGGAAAAGCTGGAATCGTCGGGCATCTTTACGGAGCAGCGCGATGCCAACAACTCCGTCCGCAAATTCACGCTGCCCAACGTCAAGGAAGGCTCAATCATCGAGTATGCCTACAACGTGTCGTCAGACTTCTGGTTTAATTTTCAGGACTGGCAGTTTCAGTATTCGGTGCCCGTGCGCTGGAGCGAGTACCGGGCCAGCATTCCTGAGTACTTCGATTACCGGATGGCCATGCAGGGCTACGAGCCTCTGGCCGCCAGTGAACAGAACGAGGGCAACACCCAGTTTACGGTGCGCCAGGAAGGCGGCGCCATGGAAAACATTACCGCCCGCACCAAGACGTACCGGTGGGTGATGAAAGACGTGCCGGGCTTCCGGCAGGAACCTTTTATCACAACCACCCGGGACTACGTTTCCCGCATCGATTTTGAGCTGAGAGGCACGCAGTTTCCCCAACAACCCTACGAGGAAGCCACAGGCAACTGGAACAAAATAAATAGTGAGCTCCTGGCCGCTGAAAACTTTGGTACCCAGCTAAACCGCACGGGCTTCCTGAAGGCCGAAGTAGCGGCCATTATGGCCAAGCACACCGAGCCCCTGGCGCGCGCCGCCGCCGTGCAGCAGTTGGTGCAGACCAATGTGCAGTACAACGACCTGGACCGCATGTATAGCGCAGGCGTGCGCAAGGCCTACGAGCAACACACCGGCAACTCGGCCGACATCAACCTGTTGTTGATTGGGCTGCTACGCAACGTGGGGCTTACCGCCAACCCTGCCATCCTCAGCACCCGCGACCATGGCCGGCTGGATGAAAGCTCCCCCATGATGAGCCGCTTCAACTACGTGCTGGCAGCCGTGACGCTCCCAGGCCAGGCAGAAGCGCTGCTGCTGGATGCCACCCAGAAACACGCCGATTTTGGGATGCTCCCGGAACGGGTGCTTAACACGCGGGCCCACCTGGTAACGGAGAAAAGCTTGGAAGACCACTGGCTGACGGTAGCCTCCCGGCAGCGCTATGTACATTTCCAGACGGCCCAGTTGCAGCTCGACGACCGGGGAGGCTGGAAAGGTAAAATTCACGACGAACACGCCGGCTACAACGCCCTGAGCGCCCGCGCCTCGTTGCAGAAACTTGGCGAGAAGAAGTACATCGAGACCAACTACCTGAAACAGAAAGACGGCTGGGCGGTGCCCAAATACACCGTGCAGCAAGCCGATTTGCTGGCCAAGCCCCTAGCCGTGGATATGGAAGTGGAAGCCCCCGGCGACGAGGACCCGAACGGGACGCTGTACTTCAGCCCCATGCGTAATTTTGGGGAGGATGAAAATCCGTTCAAACTCGTAAACCGGCAGTTCCCGGTGGATTTCGGGGCCGGCCGCGAAGAAACTCTTATGCTGACCTTCTAGTTGCCCACGGGCTACGAAGTGGAGGAATTGCCCAAGAGTGCCGCCATAACCCTCCCCGACAACGGCGGCCGCTTCCAATATGTGGTAGCCCCAACGGCGGGCGGCCTACAGGTGGTCAGCCGTATTTCCTTTAACAAGGCGGCCTACTCGGCCGAGGAATACGCCAACCTACGCGAGTTCTACAGCCTGATTGTGGCCAAACACGCCGAGCGCATCGTCCTGAAAAAGAAACTGTAATATGAACCGTTTCGCCCTACTGTTGGTCGCCTCGCTGGTGAGTACCGCCGCCCAGGCCGGTACCGCACCCAAATACCCGGTTGCGGCCATCCCCAGCGCGCTGCGCGAAAACGCCCACGCCGTGGTACGCCTCCACGATGAAACGTTCACGGTCAAGTCGGCGGGGCAGGCGGTGAGCACGCTGCGCTACGCCATTACCATTCTGGATGCCGACGGCGACGACCATGCCGTTGATCAGGTTGACTATGACCGTTTCAAGAGCATTAGCTACCTGCGCGGCAGCGTGTACGATGCCGAGGGAAAGCTGCTGCGCACCTTGCACGCGGCCGACGTGCGCGACGTGAGCACCACTTCCGACATCAGCCTGGCCGAGGATAGCCGGGCGCGTATTGCCAACCTGCAGCAGGGACGCTACCCTTACACCGTCGAGTTTGAGGAAGAATACACGACCTCCAACACGTTGTTCTACCCGGTATGGCATCCCGTGTCGTCCACGCACCTGGGCGTGGAGCAGTCACAGTTCCGGGTAAAAATACCCAAAAGCCTACCAGCCCTCCGCTACCGTGAAAAGAACCTGCCCACTGGCAGCCAGGTGCGGCAAAGTGCCGAGGGTAACTACACCGTGTATGAATGGTCGGTAGCCGGGTTACCTGCTTTCGAGCCTGAGTCGTATAGCCTGCCAGCCTGGGAACTGCTGCCGGCAGTATACACGGCCCCCGCTACGTTTGAAGTGCAAAACCACGCCGGCAACCTGTCTTCCTGGGAAGGCTTCGGTACCTGGGAATATACCCTCAACGAAGGCCGGGGCGAACTGCCTGCTTCGCAGCTGGCCCGGATGCAGGAACTGGCCCAGCGCGTGCCCGACGTGCGGGAGCGGGTGCGGCAGGTGTACGAATACCTGCAAACCAACACCCGCTATATTTCCATTCAGCTGGGGCTGGGCGGCTGGCAGACCATCCCGGCAGCAGAAGTGGCCGCCAAAGGCTACGGCGACTGCAAAGCCCTGTCGAATTACGGTATGGCCCTGCTAAAGGCGGCAGGCGTGCCGGCGTACTGTGCCCTGGCCGGAGCCGACCGACCGGACATCCAGACGGACTTTCCCAGCAACCAATTCAACCACGTGATTCTGTGCGTGCCCCTGCCGGCCGCCCGGCCCGACACGGTGTGGCTGGAGTGTACGTCGCAAACGTCCCCCTTCAACTACCTGAGCGGCTTTACCGCGGGCCGGCACGTGCTGCTGCTCACGCCCGCGGGCGGCAAGCTGGTGCGCACGCCGGTGTACAAAGCTACCGACAACACCCAGTTTCGGCGCGCCGAGCTTCGCCTCGATGATCAGGGCAACGCCACCGCCTCGGTGCGCACCCGCAGCGCGGCCCTGCAGCAGGACGATCTGTCGCAGGTATACCACCAGCTCACCCCCGAAGACCAAAAAAAGCAGGCCTACCGCCAGATTTCGCTGCCCAGCTTTACCATCAGCCGCTACACCCTCAAGCCGGGGGCTACGGTACCAGTGCCCGTGATGGTAGAACACCTGGAGCTGAGTTTGCCGCGCTACGCCACCGTAACGGGCAAGCGTGTGTTTGTGGTGCCCAACGTGCTCAATCAGTCGGCCGCCCCCTCACCCCAACTGGGTGAGCGGCAGACGGACGTGTGGCAGAGCTTTGCCTACCTGGATTCCGATACTATACAGCTGAAAACCCCGGCCGGCTTCCGCCTCGAAAACCTTCCGGCCCCCGTGCAACTTTCTACGGCGTTCGGCACCTATTCCGTGCAGCTGCAGGCGTTATCCGATGGCAGTATTCAGTACATCCGGCGGTTGCAGATGAACCGGGGGCGGTTTCCCAAGGCCGATTACCCGGCGTACCTGGAATTTCGTCGGCGCATCAATAAAGCCGATAAAACCCCGTTGGTGTTTCTAAAAAACGACGTCTGAGGGCTTTGCCGCCAGCTTGCCACAGCGTTGTTCCAGCCCGTCCTCTTTCGTAGGGGACGGGCTGGTTTCGTTTTGCCGATTAACCCACCCGGCCTTACTAGAGAGTGTGGACAGTCAGCGCATCCAATCCAGGGCGGCGAGCAGGTGAGCGACGGCTAAAAAAGAGGCGGCGGTTTTCTCGTAGCGGGTGGCCAAGCCTCGCGCTTCTTTGAGCCGGCCGA
>NZ_VTHL01000040.1:0-8477 GCF_008271285.1 Hymenobacter lutimineralis
AACACGATCTGCGCCTCGGTAAACTTCGTCTTTTTCATGGCACGTGTCTCTTGGTTTTAAGGTACGACAAGTGCCTGATTCCTCTACTTTACAGCGGTCCAGTTTGCTGGGAGGAGGTCAACGTAATTTTATAAAGCGTAGATATGTAGCCATTGACTTAGTTATGGCTACCCATACTAGTATGAGTAAAGCAGTAAACTTGACTCAACTTACACATAGTGGATAGCCAGTCCTTTAAGGCTGCCGCTTCCGCATATTAGTACAATAACCATTAGAAATATCCAAAAACGTGCTATCAACTCATAGATAGCACAAGCATAATATTCCCTCAATATAATTATACATTAATATTATACAACTATTTACAGCAACTCTTTCCTAGTTGATGATTGAAGGGAGAATTCTACTATAAATAGACTTCAATTGTATTCTCTTTAAGGCTAACTGTTATAATGTTCTGTATGGTATTAGCAAAACAGGACTTTTTCCAAACTAGGACCTTCTAGAAAGTCCCGGGGTCATCTTGAAATAGTTGCTTAACATAATGTAGCTTATACCCCCGACCTCGGAAAAGTGACGGTTTTGGCCCTGCTGCGCGGCACCCGGCCGGCGTGGTACTTTTAAGTGCTGATAGACCTTTATAATTCTTATCAAGCCTGTATACAGTTTCAGGCTACATACTCGTTTTTCCTATTCAAAATCTTCCATATAACTCCTTTTCTATTCCATATGAAACAGCTTTTCTGTACTAGTGTGCTCATCGTTGGCAGCCTGTGGGGTGCACAAGCACAAGGCATTCGGGTTGGTCTTCGTGCCGGCGCTAATTACTCTACGGCAACGGGAGCAGACACCAAGAATCTAGAAGGTTTATGGGGCCCAGCCGGGGGGCTCGTGGTGAATATTCCTCTTACTACTGATGGTTTTTTCTCTTTGCAGCCGGAAGTAGGCTATGCGCGCAAAGGTTATAACAGGCTAGCCGTTCCTGGGATTTCCTCAGGGGCGCGACTCTTCTTACACTACCTCAACGCCCCGTTGCTGGCCAAAGTAAAGGTCGGCGGCTGGCTCGCCGAGGCCGGCCCGCAAGTCGGATACCTGCTCGACGTCAAAGACCGCAATCCTACCGTCGATCCGAGTCCTGACAATCGCCCTAATCGCCTCGCTCCGTACCGGCGGTGGGAGTTAGGATATGTTGCAGGCATCGGCTACGAACTCAAAAACGGTCTGGGAATCGGCGTGCGCTACAATGGGGGTTTCACCCGGATACTTCAAGAATCGGTTACAGTGCCGCTCACACGCTCGCACAACAGTGCCTTCCAGTGTCAGCTTACCTACTTGGTGACTCGTCGCTAAACCGTACATACTTAGCACGAACTGCTTGGCAATTCCGGCTATTCCCCGCCATAATATCTTCCAAACGGACGTTAAAAAAACGTTACTGAGCCTTTTTACATACCTATTCCACCGCTGCGGCTGTGCTGCTGACCGGCCTGACGCACGCGCTGCTGGGCCACCTGGCGCTGCGCTTCCTGCTCCAGCTGTGGGTTGAGCTCCTTGACCAGCCCATAGAAGCGCTTCACCTCCTGGTGCTGGGCCTGGCTCCCTTCCACCCCGCGTTGCAGCCCCAACGGGGCCACCTTTGCCGCAAAGCTGGGTGTTGTTAAACAAATAGGGTAAAACCTCCGAATCCGTGGCCAAATGGCCCTGTCGCTCGTGATAAGGTGCAAAATCGGCGTAAAAGCATCGAAAACCCGATAGTATTACATGCACCTTAACGCAATCAAAAGTGGCTAGCAAAAACGAACGTTAAGACTATCGTTTTGCCCACATGACTGATAAGATGCTGTCATACAGAGTGCTAGCTGGTAAAACTAGGCGGCTATGCGTCCGAGTCGGAGGTTTTACCCTATTTGTTTAACAACACCCTTTTTTTAAAAGATGCTACATCCTACAAGACGCACCCAAAAATCCGTATTCACTTCATTTAAGGCCATTTTTGGATCTTGAAAGCCTACTGAGGGAAATACTTTTTGACCACTTTAGGATTGTCGCGCTTCAAATCCCAATAGCCCGTGGTCAGCCAATCCAGCGCCCGCTTTTTCTTGGCCTGCTCCTGCTGCAGTAGTACAACCTGCGCCTCAGCTACCGCTTTCTGCTGCCAGAGGTAGGTGCTCAGGCTGACTAGGAACAACAGCAACGCAATCACGCCCAACCCTAGCCGGCCGCTGGTAAAGCCCCACACTTCCCCCACCACGGGCACGCTGCGCGGAATCCGGTCAATCACCTGCTGCAGCTGCGCCATGCCCGTGGTGAGCGTGTTTTCCACCTTCGCGGGCGTGGCCAGGTGCGGCTGGATCGCCTCCGCTACGCCTTGGTAGTTGATGGTAAACCGCACCTCCTGCTTCACCTTGGCCAGCACCTCGTCCAGTTCGGCCCGGCTCACCGGCCGGCCCTGCTCCAGGCTGCGCTTGTTCAGCGCCTCGATGCCGCGCCGGAGCGCGTTAATGTCTTGAAGTAGCTCTTGCATACGTCATTGCTGAAAAGTTAATCCCCTATCTCAAAGCCGCAGGACTGCTGCTTGCTCGGTTGCTGCTGCTGGGCCTGCCGCTCTTTTGCCTGGGCGTACTCGGCCGCCAGCTTGGCCAGCGCATAGCCCTGGCCCACCTGCTGCCACACCTGGGCCGGGTCCTGGCCTAGCTCCCGGGCCTTGGCGAAGCCCACCTCCAGATTGCCCGCGCTGTACTCGCGGCCCACCTGGCTGCCCTTCACCCGGTGCCCGTCCTGGGCGAACACCACCCCGGCCGGGCTCCCGTCCTTGCGCCGCGTCAGCTCCAGCTCGATACCTCGCGGGCGCAGCGCCTCGCGCAGCTCGTCGAAGCTGCGGGCCTGGCCCGCCGTGTAGCTCAGGGCACGGCCGATCTCCTGCCGGGCGCGGCTCCAGTCGGCCGACTGTTCCTCTTTCGGGGTCGTGGCCTGCTGCTGCTTCGGGGTCGGGCCGATCTCGCGGGCCTGCTGGCGGCCTACCTGGTCGGCCACGATCAGCCCATATTCCTGCTCGATACCCTTGCACACGTCCACGCTCCGGGAGCGGATAAACTGGTCACTCACCGTCTGCCCATCCAGATCCACCCGGTTCACCACTAGGTGCATGTGCGGGTGGGTCTTGTCCTGGTGCCGCACCACGGCCCATTGCGTGTTCTCCGGGTCTATTTTCAGCCCCTTTAGGTAGTCCTGGGCAATGCGGCCCATCACTTCGTTGCTCAGCTTCTCCTTTTCCTCGACCGGAAAGGCCAACGCGACGTGCAGTACCGCCTTGCCTAGTCCGGGACGCATGGCCCGCACCGCGTCAAAGTCCGCCGCCATGTGCGCGGCGCTGTCCGTGCGCACCCCGTGCGCGGCCAGCACCTCGGCCCCTTTACCGGGGGCCTGCTCCTGCAGCACGTACCGGCACATGGCCCCGAACGACTGGTTTACTTTCACCTTGCCAATCATGATGCCTCGCCCGTCAGCCGCTTCAGCAGCTGGTGCATCTGCCCGAGTACCGTCGTGGCCCCGGTGCGCTGGTCCTGCCCCAAGTGGGCCAGCTTGGTTATCTGGTTCAGGTTCGCCGCCATGCCGGCCAGCTGCGCCAGTTGCCGCGCTTCGTCCGGGGTCGGCGGGGCCTGCAGTTTCGTGGCCGTGTTCTGTTTCCGCCACACCGACCGCAGCACTTCGCCCTGGCTCAGCTGGTACCGCTCGGCCTCCTGGGTCAGGCGCTCGTGCTCCGCATCGGTCAGCCGGACGCTCACGACGTGGCGCTGTTTCTCGGCCAGTGGGCTAGCCTTCCGGCCTCCTTTTCGGGGGCGGTGGGGAGTGGATTCAGGGGCGGGTAGGTCGGCCATAGGGAGGTCCCCGAAGGGGCAAGTGTAGTGAGCCCAACGGGCGAACGGGTTTTGGGTATTGCGCGAAGCGCGATGCACAAAACACATCTTGCGAACCACGCCAGAACAGCCCCGTCCGCGCCTCAAGGTACGGTTTCTTCCCCTACCGCCCATGCCTGTGGTGCACTATTTCTTCCGGGGTACTATCGTTCTCCGGACTTGATGAGCGAGTACTTTTCGTGTTTAACTCCTTTCGCAAGCCACCGCCTATCTTCGCCCCACTTGCACGGTAAGTCACCCAGCCGGCTTTGTCTGAAAAGACGAAGTCCCGGCTGCTGTAACAACCGGGACTTCAGGAAGTGGGTGGATCAAGCACCCTTACTCCCAAGCGAAAATGGGTAAACGTGCAAAGGCGAAACCAGCTGGTCAGACTAACTGGTTCCGCATCTCCCTCGAGTTGCTCAAGGCAGCCCTGGGGGGAGCAGTTCGAGCCGTGATGAGTCACTGGCTCGGGCATCCGTAGGATGACGGCGATCTGGGCTTCGGCCCGGGTCGCCGTTTGTACGTGCGCCGGTGTTTTTCGGACAACGCAAATATAGCCCCTTTACGGCATTCACAACCGCTCGCTGACCTCTGCCTATCCGGCAGCCTGTTCGATGCGCACAGCGGTGCACTGGGGGCATCGGGTGTGCAGTTGGGTAATGGCCTCGGGTAGCACCGTGTTCGTGTCAATGCGGCCCTGGTAGAGCGCCAGGCTCCAGGCATTGCCCGAGCCGACGGTGGCCTGTAGGAACTCCCGGGCCTTAGCCTTCGTGAAGGCCTCATCGCTGTAGGGCTCGATCTGGTAGAACTTCACCAGCACGGTGCCCAAGGGGGTATTGGTTAAGCGGAAAGTATGGTCAGCCATGGCACAAAGTACGCCTAGAGAGCAGAAAACCGCGTCAAACGGCCCTTTTTGGAGGCCTAGGCAGTATAATTAAGTATTTGATTGTCAAGGGTTTAATACCAATTTGTGCCGCGCCCAGTGTCGAAGGGCTTCTTGTTTGCTTTGCTTGTTTTTTGGTGACGGGCTGCTTTCTGTGGCGTGGTAACTACCCTTCTAAAAGCCCCTCGCCCGCACGTTCAAATATTTGTGACAATTCTTTTTCAATACTTGTTATTTGAGGGGCTTGTAACCCATTGAAGCACAGGTAATTGAAGCACCTAAAGTTGTCAAAAACTCCAAATAGGTTGTCAAAAACTCCGTGAAAGTTGTCAAAAACTCCGTGGATAGTTAGTCTAAAGTTGTCAAAAGCTCCGTGGATAGATTGGTTAAAGTTGTCAAAAACTCCATCAAAGTTATCGGATTTATGTTGCCGGTTGTTTTAGAACGGCAACTTTATATATTTGCTCTATGAAACCAGCTCACAGCGTTTTAGAAGGTGCGACCCTTTGGCAAGACAATGCTCTAACCGTCGCTCGCTATGAAATGACGGCATTAGAAAAGAACATTCTTTACATGGTGATGGCTAGCATCCGTAAAGACGATGCACCGAACACGATATACAAAGTGTCAGCCAAGGAGTTAATGACGCTCACGGGTGAGCAGGTTCGGGCATCTGACCTGCAAAAAGCGACCAAGAAGTTAATCACTCGCTATTTTGAAACGATTCTGCCTAGTGGTAATATGCTACAGGCTACGTTCGTAGCATCTGCCGAATACATCACGGGCCAAGGGATAATCGAGTTAGAGCTAAGTCAGAAAGTGCGGCCACTGTATGTAGAGTTGAAGGATCGCTTCACTACCCTGCAGTTGCATACAGCTCTAACCTTGAACAGCAAATATGCCAAGCGACTGTATGAGTTGTTCTCGATGTACAAGAACTTGCCGGATAAGACCTTCCGCATTGACGTACAGGAACTGAAGGAGCGTCTGGACCTCATCGACGCCAAAACGGGCAAGGACCGCTATGAAAAGTGGACTCACTTCAAAAACCGGGTGCTTGACCCAGCGGAACATGAAATCAACGGTAAGGCAGACCTTTCATTTAGTTATGAGCCTATCAAACGCGGCCGTAGCGTGGCGCAGATTGAATTTACGGTCCAGTACCAGCGCAGTGCACCGATCGTAGCCTACGAGGGACCAAATGCGGCAGTATTTGGGCGCCTAACTATGCACTTTGGTTTGCGTCAAGACCAAGCAAATAAGGTACTCAGCCTGCACCAACTAACCGACATCAACAAGAAACTACATCAGATCCAGATTCGGATAGTCAACAACGAACTGGAAAACATAGGAGCTTACACCGCTAAAATCTTCGGGGTATAAACATTCGCTGTCCTATTTGCCAAAAACGCGTTGCCAGAATCCTTTGCGCTCCGGCTCCGCCAGCCGAGCGGCAATACCCTCGACCATCTGGGTGAGTTGCTCCACCTGCACCTGCAAATCGCGAGGGCTGGCCACCGCTTGTCCGGTTGCATCAGCTTGGGTGAGTTGGCCCTGAGCAAAGCCGCGCACGTCGTCATTTAGGTATTGCCCCAAAGTCTTACCGGCGCGTTCAGCCGCCTTCTCCATGACAGCCCGGGTTTCCCGCTCTACTCCACGGATTGACCAGGTAACGGCCGTACTACTGGCTGGTTTCGGCGGCCTCCCTCCCTTCTTTGCTGTCTTACTAGCTGTAAGACGCTTTCCCTCAGTATTTTCACCCTCTGTAGTACTAGTACTGGTTTCAGTAAGACTGATTTCTGGGGCTGTCTTACCATTTTCAGCCTCTGTAAGACCTATTTCGGAATCTGTCTTACTCATTGAAGTTTCTGTCAAACTAGAATTGGACTGCATAATCGATGTGTCAGACATAATGTGTGACGCATAGTTACGTCGAAAACTTTGGTATTACATGGTGTCTTACAGTAGGCCAATGGCCTACTGGCTCCTGTTAAAGCCTTTCTTTCAATTCCTTATCCATGAAGCGTTTTCACAGCACATCCCATGAGCGGTAGGTATCCACCTACTCGCTTGTATGAAACCATCCAAAAAACGCTGGGCCTGGACGGCTCGGCAACGGGGCCGCTGCCATCACCGGCACGACCACCGCATCAGTTCCCCTTCGCCGGCATTCCTACGTAGCCACTGGCACCAGCACCGCGCCCGCACCCGACAGGTGCTGCATCAGATACTGGCTGGCGACGAGGGCCACATAGTCTTTCCCTATCAGCCCCGCCACAGTGGACATTATGATTGGGCCTAAACAGACCCGACCCGCTGCAACAGCGGGTCGGTCTTAGACACCTACCTTGTGAGCCACAGATTTCTCTCTGATTGTTCAACAACATCTCTTATTATACAATCAGAGATGTTACAACGAAATCTTAAAAAGTGATTTACAAACTGGTTATATTACACTACATATCAAGTAACTATCTAGGCTACCATTGCCTACACTAATAATATTGCTAACGTCAACAACGATTTCACAATCGTTGTTGACGTTAGCAATATTACTTAATCGCCATGATTAACAGTTTTAACGAGACTATCTTGACCAAATGTTATGGCAACCTCACTAGAAGCGAACTGGTGTGGCTCATATAAAAATACAGTATAATCTTTTTGCTGGAGCCTTTTATCATATGGTCCCATGATTGAAAACACTTCTTTTTTAGTCATTCCTCTAACAATTTTATACGATTCTTTTTGATGCATTTTTCCTTTGCGAGCAAGTGGGCTTAGGGTGAAATTATACACCAAGGCTAATATGAAAAGTAATATTATCCCGAAACCTACAGTACTTTTTTTCATGTTATAGAAATTTAAGGGCACCGTTGATTTATAAGATTGGGGTCATTATTACGAGTGCGGTGTGAAGCACCCGATTGACTCTGTGGTTGTGTTAGAAACTGAACTACTAACGATGTAAATGAACTAGGCTGAGCCCTAATCTGAGAGATATACAACTCGTAGAAACGATACCCAAGGCTATTTGAGAAGTAATCCTGATGGTCATAAGCGCTTTGTTCACTGCCCATTCCCTGAATTATTTCAATGCTATTTCCAGCAAACGGCCCTTGGTATGCAACGACAAGCATATGCCGTAAATCTATGATTACATCAGGATTTTGAGGGTCCCTAATGTACCGGATTGAGGGACCATAAGGCAAACTTATCATAGGTCCCATGCGTTGGTAGCCTCGCTGTCCGATAATATCTGAACGTGTCAAGCCATTGTTAGCATTAGCAAAATCCTGAATAGTACCCACGTTGCCATGTTGAAGAGCATCATCAGGGTGAGTATTTCGTAATTGACCACAATCGTAATCCAACACATCAGGTGGAACTTGTGCTGGAGTCAAAACGAGTTGGGGGTCGATATACTCCAGTTGCGCTGGAATACCGATCCAAGCACCATTCCAAGGAGAGTACACATATAGATAACCATCGTTGCCCATTATTTGCTGATAGGGCTCTGGAGGACTATCACTGACAAACTGAGAATACGTTGATATATTACCATATACCGTTGACCTCCTCCCAATTGCTGGACCGGCTAGAAGTAGAGCATCAGGCGGTTTGACCTCCTCCCAATTGCTGGACCGGCTAGAAGTAGAGCATCAGGCGGTTTGAAGCTCGACAGTAGCGGCGGC
>NZ_VTHL01000041.1:0-6165 GCF_008271285.1 Hymenobacter lutimineralis
TGGATTCAGGGGCGGGTAGGTCGGCCATAGGGAGGTCCCCGAAGGGGCAAGTGTAGTGAGCCCAACGGGCGAACGGGTTTTGGGTATTGCGCGAAGCGCGATGCACAAAACACATCTTGCGAAAACCGTTGAACGATTCGGGAGTGGCCCACAAGGTACGGCTCCCCACACGCGCGCGCAACCCCTGGCCCGCTCTTTCTGGTGATGGTAAACAAATAGGGGAAAACCGCCGACCTGTTCTTTTCGCTGTGCCCTCCCGATGGCCTTACCGTTGTTTTCCGTTCCAACTCTTGTGCCCCTCCTGTTGCCTCCCTATCGGCTGCTCCTGGTACTCTCCTTGCCGGCAACGTGGCCACCTCGCTCTGGCCACCAGCTGCACCACCTGGCCACCTCCCCACCTGGTCATGCGCCCCCGGTCTTGGCTGTGCTGCCTCCCGCGTTTCGGCCCCTTCCCCGGCCTGCATCCTCAGCTGCTCCCGTTTCTGCGGCCGTAGCATTCCCAAGTTCAAAGCAGTACATAAGCTCAGTAATAATGTTTATAAACTGTTGATTACCAATAATATATAATTTACAAAATGCGCGCAAGTTACTGGCTTATAGGACTTTGCTGTTTTTGTTTTGCTCGCGCCGTTGTACCCTTGACCAGTACCTAAAAGCTCTTTTCTCTCGCGCGGGAACACCAATTGGTGTATTTGTAAAGCTTTGTTCTATTTGAGGGCCTTGTAACTTATTGTATTTCAGATATTTACACCGCCTAAAAAAGACTTTTAGTGGGTTAAAAAAGACTTTTAGTGGGTTAAAAAAGACTTTTAGTGGGTTAAAAAAGACTTTTAGTGGGTTTAACCAAGACTTTTAGTGGGTTTTATTAGTCTATTAAAACAGACTGTATGTTGCCAATGTCTTTTTTGATGTATAATTGCCCATCAATCAGTTGAGTATAGCCCTAAATGAGCAAGGAGTTAGAAATCCGTCAGCATAATGCCCTCACCAGTGCCCGCTACGATTACACCGAATTGCAGCAGGACCTGATGTTCTTCATCATCTCCAAGCTTAGACCTGATAACAAGGACAGTTATTCGTTGAGTATTATGGAGTTGTCTAGGTTGACGGGTAAGAAGTACAACGCTGCCTATCTTCACAAGGCCACGGCTGACATGGGGTCGCGGGTGTTGGAAGTGCTGACAGAGAAAAGCTATAAGCAAATTTGGATGTTCCAACAGGTAGAATATCATTTAGGCCAGGGAATCATCGAATTTGACCTCACCAAGCATATTCTACCTTACCTGTTCGACCTCAAGGACAACTTCACCTCCTACGAATTGGCCGCTGCGCTCCGTCTCACCAGCAAATACGCCAAGCGCATCTACCCCCTTTGCAGTCAATGGAAAGACCTGGGTGAAACTAAAAAATATGACCTCCAGGAATTCAAGAGGATGCTCGGCTTGCTAGATGACAAGGGCAACGAGAAAATGAAGCAAATCAATGAGCTACGTGGAAAGGTGCTGGATATTGCCGTCAAGCAAATCAACGAGCACACCGAGTTGCACGTCAGCTACAAGCTGGAAAAAGTTGGCCGCAGTTTCAAAAACATCATCTTCACCGTCAAGCCGCAAGCCTTAGCTGACCCTATTCCCTTTGACCTGGTGGCCACGGCCCAGCCCTTACCGGGGGTGCAGCAAAGCCACTTCGACAACGCCGCCCGCATCTTGGACGAGCTGCGCATCACCGACGCCAAACACCGCCAAACCATCCTGGCCAGCGCGGCCCACGTCGCGGAGGTGAACCGCTACAACCACGACCTGAAAACGGGCAAGGTCAAAGCCTCGCGCAATCCGGGGGGCCTGCTGCTCGTGCGCCTGGGCCTGGTCGCGGCCAAAGTACCAGCCGTGGCAAAATAATCTTTCAGCCCCACCAGCGTTACAGGGCACTGCTTGCGTTCTTCTCAATGCCCCATGCGTATGAAACTTCTTCGCATGCTTCTGGTGGTCGGCGCGCTCGGCAACGCCAGCTGTGCCTCTTCCCGGCTCACTCCGTTGGCGCCGGAGACGGCGACCCGTGTCTATTTCAGCCAACTGCCTGCACGACCTTACCGGGAAGTGGGCCACGTCGAGGCCACCGGCAGCATCTTTACCAGCCGTCCGCAGCTGCTCCGCCAACTGCAGCAACGACAAGCCCAGATGCAGGGCGACGCCCTGGTGCAAGTGCGCTACGATTTCGTGTTGTGGTGGCCCCACGCCAGCGCGTTGATTATCAAGTATCAGTAGCTGAACAAACCCGCTGCAACTTAGATAACTGCTCGTGCGCCTGGGCTTGGTCGCCGCTCAAGCACCTTAAATGGCCTAGAAAGGCCCCTAGAATCCACGTACCTTTGCTTGGCTATGAAAATCACGCTCGAAGTACCCGACAGCCACGCCGGCTTCCTGCTGGAGCTATTGCGCAACCTGCCGTTCGTCAAGCTGCGGGACCAACCCACTACGGCCGCTGCCCTGGACGAAACCGCCCACCTGCTGTCCTCGCCGGCCAACGCCGAACGCCTGTACGCGGCCCTGGACCGCGACCGCCGGGGCCAGCGGGAAACCCACGAGCTGCCGGCCACGAGATGACGCTGAGCTGGGACGCCGCCGCCTGGGAAGATTTTCAGTACTGGCTCGACACCGACAAGGCGATGGCCCGCAAGGTTCGGGCGCTGCTCAAAGAGTGCCTGCGCACCCCCACCACCGGCACGGGCAAGCCCGAACCCCTCAAACACGACTTCGCCGGCTACTGGTCGCGCCGCATCAGCGGGGAGCACCGGCTGATTTACCGCTTTGAAGCCGACTTGGTGCACGTGCTGCAATGCCGCTTCCACTACACCAAGTAGGATTTAGGGGGCAATGGGGAGGCCTTTTTATGTCCATCCGGTTTCCGGGAAAAGTCTCTTAACATAATGCTACTTATAATCCCAACCTCGGAATCGTGCCGGGTTTTCGCCCCACGGCCCCGACTTGCCAAACGTGGTATTTTGCCGGTTTAGGCCCTTAAAAAACGGGGCTGATTTACCGGCCTGTCAGTGCTTCATTTTCATGCCCGTTTTGCCCTTGCCCAACTGGTCGAGCGCGGCGCGGAAGCCGGCGGCGAGCTGCGCCGCCGGGCCGCGGCCGTAGTAGTGCAGGAACATCATGCGGGGCTGGTCAAACAACATGTGGTTGTGCACGGCCACGACCTCCAACTGGTGGGCGCGCAGGGCCTTTATAACCGGGTTTACTTCGTGCTCCAGCATAGCAATGTCGCCGGCAACGTGCGCGTCAGCTTGCTTGCCGGCAAACGCGGCCCACGAGTTCAGGCCAATGGCGGCGGTCATTTCCGTGCCCATCATCACCGATTGCAGGTCCGCCCGGCCCACGGTGTACTTGTAGGTGGGGCCGTTCACCGTGCCCTGGTACTGCACCACTTTGTCGAGCGCCGGAATATCAAACAGCTCCTTGCCGGTGGGCGGGCCGGGGGCCGGCGTGGCGTTATTGCCCACCTGCGCGGCCGGGGTGCCGCCGCTGGGCTTCGGCTGGTTGGCCGGCAGCAACTTGGAGTCCTTCAGCGCGGCGGCAAACTTGCGGGCCAGCTCGGCCGGGGCACCCATGCCGTGGATGTGCATGTAGAAGATGCGCGGTTCTTCGTAAAAAAAGTGGTTGTGTACGGCCCCGATTTCCAGCCCCTGGGCCAGCGCGGCCGACATAAGCGGGTTAACTTCCTCTTGCAGTAGCACCGTGTCGCTCATGAGCATGGCTGATTTGCCGTCGAGCGTGTGCTTGATGGCCACCCACCCGCCGAAGCCGAAGGAAATGGGCACCGGCTCCCCCTTGATGGTCACTTTCAAGTCGTTGCGCGGCAACGGGGTGCTGTGCGTGGCCTGCGCTTCAACGTAGGCCCCTTTCTTGCCCATCGCGGCCTCGATGGCGGCAATGTCGGCCGCGCTCAGCGGCGGGGTGTTGCCGGGGGCCGGGGCTTCGGCGAAGGAGGGCAAGGGGCCTAGCAGCAGCGGCGTGGTGGCCAGCGCCGTGGTTTTGAGCCAGTCACGGCGGGAAAAACGGGAATCGGACATAGAACAAGGAATGAATGAGACGGCTTAGGGTACGTAAGGTAAACGGTTGACTGTTCCTTCTCTGTGCTCAGGACGCGGCTTGTGGGCGCTTAACGTGCTGTATTCTCCGTTTCCTGAGAAGACCTCTAAAAGCCCTACTGTGGGAAATACTTCTTGACCAGCTTCGGATTGTCGCGCTTTAAGTCCCAATAACCCTGGGTCAGCCAATCCAGCGCCGTCTTTTTCTTGGCTTGCTCCTGCTGCAGCACCACGACCTGCGCCTCGGCGGCCGCTTTCTGCTGCCAGAGGTAGGTGCTCAGGCTGACTAGGGATAGCACCAACGCAATCACCCCCAACCCCAGCCGTATACTGGTAAAGCCCCATACTTCCCCCACCACGGGCACGCTGCGCGGAATCCGGTCAATCACCTGCTGCAGCTGCGCCGTGCCCGTGGTGAGCGTGTTTTCCACCTTCGCCGGCGTGGTCAGGTGCGGCTGGATGGCCTCCGCTACGCCCTGGTAGTTGATGGTAAAGCGCACTTCCTGCTTCACCTTGGCCAGCACCTCGTCCAGTTCGGCCCGGCTCACCGGCCGGCCCTGCTCTAAGCTGCGCTTGTTCAGCGCCTCGATGCCGCGCCGGAGCGCGTTGATGTCTTGAAGTAGTTCCTGCATAAGTCGTTGCTGAAAAGTTAATCCCCCATCTCAAGGCCTCGGGACTGCTGCTTGCCCGGCTGCTGCTGGGCCTGCCGCTCTTTGGCCTGGGCGTACGCGGCTGCCAGCTTGGCCAGCGCGTAGTCCTGGCCCACCTGCTGCCACGCCTGGGCCGGGTCCTGGCCTAGCTCCCGGGCCTTGGCAAAGCCCATCTCCAGATTGCCGGCGCTGTACTCGCGGCCCACCTGGCTGCCCTTCACCCGGTGCCCGTCCTGGGCAAACACCACCCCGGCCGGGCTCCCGTCCTTGCGCCGCGTCAGCTCCAGTTCGATGCCGCGCGGGCGCAGCGCCTCGCGCAGCTCGTCGAAGCTGCGGGCCTCGCCCGCCGTGTAGCTCAGGGCGCGGCCGATCTCCTGCCGGGCGCGGCTCCAGTCGGCCGACTGTTCCTCTTTCGGGGTCGTGGCTTTCACCTGGGCCGGGGTCGGGCCGATTTCGCGGGCCTGCTTGCGGCCCACCTGGTCGGCCACGATCAGCCCATATTCCTGCTCGATACCCTTGCACACGTCCACGCTCCGGGAGCGGATAAACTGGTCGCTTACCGTCTGCCCGTCCAGATCCACCCGGTTCACCACCAGGTGCATGTGCGGGTGGGTCTTGTCCTGGTGCCGCACCACGGCCCATTGCGTGCTCTCCGGGTCGATGTTCAGCCCCTTTAGGTAGTCCTGGGCAATGCGGCCCATCACCTCGTTGGTCAGCTTCTCCTTTTCCTCGACCGGAAAGGCCAGCGCGACGTGCAGCACCGCCTTGCCCAAATTGGGCCGCATGGCCCGCACCGCGTCGAAGTCCGCCGCCATATGCGCGGCGCTGTCCGTGCGCACCCCGTGCGCGGCCAGCACCTCGGCTCCTTTGCCGGGGGACTGCTCCTGCAGCACGTACCGGCACATGGCCCCAAACGACTGGTTCACCTTCACCTTGCCAATCATACCGCCTCGCCCGTCAGCCGCTTCAGCAGCTGGTGCATCTGCCCGAGGACCGTCGTGGCTCCGGTGCGCTGGTCCTGGCCCAAGTGGGCCAGCTTGGTGAGCTGGTTCAGGTTCGCCGCCATGCCGGCCAGCTGCGCCAGCTGCCGCGCTTCCTCCGGGGTCGGCGGGGCCTGCAGTTTCGTGGCTGTGTTCTGCTTCCGCCACACCGACCGCAGCACCTCGCCCTGGCTCAGCCGGTACCGTTCGGCCTCGCTGGTCAGGCGCTCGTGCTCCGCATCGGTAAGCCGGACGCTCACGACGTGGCGCTGTTTCTCGGCCAGCGGGCCGGCCTTCCGGCCTCCTTTTCGGGGGCGGGGGGGAGTGGATTCAGGGGCGGGTAGGTCGGCCATAGGGAGGTCCCCGAAGGGGCAAGTGTAGTGAGCCCAACGGGCGAACGGGTTTTGGGTATTGCGCGAAGCGCGATGCACAAAACACATCT
>NZ_VTHL01000042.1:0-5416 GCF_008271285.1 Hymenobacter lutimineralis
CCCGTGCCCCCACTGGTGCCCGGCTGGCCCAACGTGTGTGGTTCGACCAATTTCCATTCTCGCTCGGTTAACTCGTGGCGGCGCAACATGCCGCAAAGCTAGCCCCACTGTCCACACTCTCTAGGTGTATAGTCCCAGGGCGTGATGGTGTATTTTCCGGGCAGGACTTTCGCACTCAGTTATGGGACAAGTACTCCACGGCAGCGCCCGCACAACGGCGGCAGTACGGCGCGCTATCCAACACAGCCAGGAAAGCTTACAAAGTTTAGCCACGCGTTACAACATCAATCCGAAAACGGTGGCCAAGTGGCGTAAGCGCGCTACGGTGCAGGATGCGCCCATGGGCCCGGTGCCGGCCTCGACGGTGCTCACGGCCGAGCAGGAGGCCATTGCCGTAGCGTTTCGGCGCCACACGCTCTTGCCGCTGGACGACTGCCTCTACGCGCTGCAGGCTACGATTCCGCAGCTCTCCCGTTCCGCGTTGCACCGCTGCTTCCAGCGCCACGGCATCAGCCGCCTGCCACTGACCGAAGACGGGCAGAGTCCGCCCAAAAAGAAATTCAAAGATTATCCCATCGGGTATCTGCACGTCGATTTCGCCGAGGTGCAGACCGAGGAAGGCCGCCAGTACCTCTTCGTGGCCATCGACCGCACTAGCAAGGTGGCCTTTGCCGAGTTGCACCCACGTGCTAAACGCGTCGTGGCGGCCGAATTTCTGCGGCGCGTACTCGACAAGCTGCCGTACAAGGTGCATACGGTGCTGACCGACAATGGCGTGCAGTTCACGCCCCAGCCCCACCAGTGCTTACCCGGCGGGCACAGTTTTGACCGCATCTGCCGCGAATACGGCGTGGAGCACCGCCTGACCAAACCCGCACACCCGTGGACCAACGGCCAGGTTGAGCGCATGAACCGCACGATTAAGGAAGCAACTGTGCAGCGCTTCCACTACCAGAACACGGCCGAGCTGAACGAGCACCTGCAAGCCTTTTTGCTGGCCTACAATCACGGCAAACGCCTGAAGACCCTGCGGGGGCTGACGCCGCACGAATTCGTCTGTGCTCAGTGGCAAAAGAACCCGACTATCTTTAGCCGAAACCCGACCCACCTCACGCTGGGACTATACATCTAGGAAGCCAGACGGAGAAACTCAGCGTAGCCCACTAAGTACAAGCTCTTCTCCGGCTTCGAGGGCATGTACAGTGACGGCTCCAGCAGAGGAGAGCTGCGCCCGCAACTGCTCGGGCGTACCCAACAACGAAGGGAAGGTACCATAGTGAAAAGGCACCACGTGGTGTACGCCTAAAAGGCGTGCGGCGTGCGCCGCCTCCCGCGGGCCCATGGTATACCTGTCGCCGATAGGCAGCACTGCCACCGTGGGCTGATAGAGCTCGGCCAGCAGGCGCATGTCGCCAAATAGGGCTGTGTCGCCGGCCAGGTACAACACGGTGCCATCGGAGAAGCGCAGCACAAACCCTACACCTTCGTGCGCAAAACCGGTGGTGCCATCCGGCATATCCACGTGGGCGGCGTGATGTGCCACCGTCATGGTCAGGCGCAGGTTCAGCACGTCTATGCTCCCGCCTACGTTCATAGCCTCGCACTGGCCGGTGGGCACGCCTTGCTCGTTCAGGTAAAAGCGCACGGGTGCCGGTGCCACTACCCGGGCCCCGGTACGCGCCAACAAGGCGGGCAGCTCAGGGTCGAAGTGGTCGTCGTGGCCGTGGGTGAGGAGCACCAGATCGGCCCGCTCGGGTTGGCGCAGGTGGTCAGGTACATAGGGGTTGCTGGTTAGCCAGGGGTCCAGCAAGATGATGTGGTCCTCGGGCGTGGTGATGCGGAAGCTGGCGTGGCCCAGCAGCTGCAGGCGGGTAGTGGGCATGGAGGTGTGGGGAATAAGGTGGCAAATAAGCACAAAACCTCACAGTCGGTCTGCCTCTGCCAGGCGTATCGGCTGGCTTTTTCTGCCCCGGCGCCCCGGCACACTCGCGCGGCCGGGTACATGATTGTGTGAGGCGTTGGCTGCTTGCTTCGGATGAGCAGCCATCTACCTTTGAGCCTTAACTCCTGGCTATGCTCTCCAACCCCGAGGTTCACATCAAGCAAACGGAAGTCCTGTCCGACAACTGGTATACCCTCCGCAAAATCACCTTCGACATCCGGCAGCCCAACGGGGAGTGGAGCACCCAAAGCCGGGAGGCCTACGACCGGGGCAACGGTGCCGTGATTTTGCTCTATAGTCGCGAAAAGCAAGCGGTGGTGCTGACCCGGCAGTTTCGGATGCCCACCTACCTCAATGGCAATGCCTCCGGCATGCTGATTGAAGCCTGCGCCGGTCTGCTCGACCAGGACAACGCGGAAGACTGCATCCGGCGCGAAACCGAAGAGGAAACCGGCTACCGGGTGCGTAACGTCACCAAAGTGCTGGAGGCCTACATGTCGCCAGGCTCGGTCACGGAAATCCTTTACTTCTTCGTGGCCGAGTACGCCGAGGAGCTGCGGGTACACGCCGGAGGCGGGGTGGAGCACGAGCAGGAAAGCATAGAAGTGCTGGAACTTCCCTTCACCGAAGCCCTGCAGATGGTGCAGACCGGCGCCATCAAAGACGCAAAAACCATGCTGCTGCTGCAATATGCCCAGCTGAACAACCTGCTAGGGTAAGCTAGCCAAGCCCAAGCCGCCCGGTATCCCTTCGAAACCTCAGTTTAGGAATTGTCATGCTGAGCTTGTCGAAGCATCTCTACCGCTTCGTTGCACTGGTATTCAGACGAAGCAATAGAGATGCTTCGACTCTGCTCAGCATGACAATTTTCTAACACGCTCATAGCCTTAGCGGGCGGCCAGAAACCGCCCGCGCAGCCAGCGCCGCACCGGCTCGTCGTAGAGCTTGAGGGCGGCGTAGGCCAGGGCTACGGCCGCTACAAAGGTGAGCAAAGCCACGGGCAGGGCCTGCTGCCAGCTGGGCTTGTGCGTGCTCACCCAGCTGGTATAGGTGTAGATGAAGGGGTAGTGGGTGATGTAGAGCGGGTAGGAAATGTCGCCGAAGAACTTGCACACGCGGGCTGCTACCTTGCCCGTAACCTGCCCGCTGGCGCCCAGCCACACAATCAGCGGGAACACCAGGATGATGCTGAGTGAGTCGTAGAGGCCGTTTTGCCAGAGGTGGTCGGGGCCGCCCACGCGCGGGAAAGCCAGCACCAGCAGGAGCAGGAGGCTGCACAAGCCAAAGGCGTTCTGTACCCGGCCCAGGCGCGCTACGCGGCACAGCAAAAGCCCGCCAAAAAACGGGAACAGCATGCGCGTGAAGCCCACACGCAGCTGCTCGCGGTCCAGCGACCAGCCCCCGATAACGTCGCCGGTAGCACTCGTGACGGCGAAGTGGATAAGGGCGGCCCCGGTGAGAGCGACCAGCACGGACAGGGCCTCGTTGGAAAGCTTGCGCGCGCCCAGGGCGTACAGCAGATTGGCCACGTACTCGTAGAACAGCGACCAGCCCGGCCCGTTGAGCGGGTGCATCTCGTGCCAACCCCGGATATCCATCGACAGCGGCACGGGCAGCAGTGTGCAGCCAATGAGCATCACCACCAGCACGAGCCAGCCGGGCACCGTACTGATGCCGGGCCACAGCGGCGAATCCTGGAAGTAGTACAGCGCCGCGCCCACCACCATGCCCAGCACCACCAGCGGCTGCAACCGAATCAGCCGGATTTTAACGAACTCCCGGAGCGTCATTTGCTCCCACCGGTCGTCGTAGGCATAGCCGATGACGAAGCCCGAAAGCAGGAAAAAGAAATCCACGGCTAGGTAGCCGTGGTTGATGCGCTGGTCGAGGTGGCTGGTGGCGTGGGCCTCAAACAGGTGAAAGGCCACCACCGTGAGGGCCGCCACGCCCCGCAGCCCGTCCAGAATAGCGTAGTGCGGCTTGGTGCTCAACGCCGGGGCGGCAGGTTCGGCCAGTAGTTGTGTCTGCATACGCGAATGTAGGCGGCGGCTCTGTGCCGAACCAGCACCGTTCGGACTGTTTTCCGACGTCAAAAGAACCGCCCTTCTGCCCATGCCCGCGTACCCTCAAGGCTGTGCTACTCTCCGCTTCGAAGATAAAGCCCCGGAGACAACGCCGGCCCACTAGGGAGCATGCCGGGAGCAAAGTCAGGAAATAGCCGTTATATCGAGCATAGCAAGGCTGCCTACGTTGCTGGGCAGGCGGGTGCGGAGCAGCAGCTCCGCCAGCGGCGGCGGTAGCTCGGCCACGGTGAGGGGACAGGTGGGCCGGGCTACCAGGTAATACTGGGCATCGTCCCGCTCGTGCAGGCGGGTTTTGGCGAAGGAGAACAACCCGCGCCGGGCGTAGCGCACTGGTTCGTTGCCCTGCAACCCAGGCTCCACGGCTTTGGCTTCCCCGCGTTCGGGCAGGGTGAGAAAATACTGATGCAGCAGTAGCAAGTCTTCCTGGGAAGCGGCTACCGACTCGGGCAACACGCCCCCGCCCGAAGCCACGTGCAGCACGTGCCCCGCCGCATCGGTGGCGAAGTAGTCAATATCCGCGTCTTCTTGGTCGATGTCGTCGATGCGCATGCAAAGGGGCAATGAGTGATTGGGTGGCGTTGGTCTAAAAAGAGGTGGTCTGTAGTTGGGGAATGATGATAAAATAATCTTTAATCTGATCAGTGAAGGGTCTGTAAATAGGGTTACAGAAAGATATTATTTTTCATCAATAATCAAGAATTGATGTTATTCATTGTAATTCTTGATGAATCTAGTTTTTCCACTAGTCTTTGACTTAAAAAAACTTATTTAAATTGTGTAAGCTAAATAAGTCTTGTCTAACTTGTTGTTCTAGTATTTTTCTCTTTTTTGCAATGGTTTTATAAAAAAATTTCCCTATTGATATAATCTCTTCATCCGAAGATGCTTCATCTGTTCTTCTATTTAATGCTAAAAAAAACATCATTGAGTTCTTGCATAGCTTCAACTGTTTCTTCCTCTATCCAAATGCTGTATGCCATAGCTAAGGTGAGATTTTGCTGAAACTCCATAAATTTTTCTCGTCCATACGCAAATATTAGATGAAATGCCTTTTGGTCGTCATCAAGAACAGTCGACTTTAGAACAGATATTTGGGTTTCTAAAAATTGGTAAGCGGCCAGTCTTTTATTTATAATTTCTTTATAATAATTATGTTTATAATCTATGTCTTTTGCTCTTAATGATACGTAGGCAGAAATAAGAGCTGATATAATAGCCGAAATAACCGAACTCGTTAGTATTATTGTAATGTTATTCATTTTTTGGTGGTGGTCTAAAAGGTGGTTTTGCTGAATGTTCGTTTCTGTTCGCATTGCCGGTTATGCTCGTCAATAACAAGTTGGATGCGGACGTGGTGCATCTTTAAGCACCGGCTGAACGAGCAGGACTT
>NZ_VTHL01000043.1:0-5324 GCF_008271285.1 Hymenobacter lutimineralis
GTCAAAGACCTCATAGCTCAGGATCTGATAGCGGCGAGCGTAGGCCCGCAGGTGAATGGCGATAATCCGCTCCCTGGTGGCACGATCGGAGCCCGGGGTATACTCTATCACCATCATGCGCTTCTCGGCCTCCTGAGCAAGCAGAAAATGGCAGGGAATGGCTTGTTGTTCGGCTTCGGTGAGGTGTACTGCGTTTTCCGGCCGCAACACGACGAGTTCCAGGTAGATTTTTTGGCGCATGAGTGAGGGGCTTAAATGGGCTTAGCAGTTTTGGCCGCAACCAGGCCCAGCTTTACCAATAGCAGGCCCCCCGGATTGCGCGAGGCTTTGACCTTGCCCGTTTTCAGGTCGTGGTTGTAGCGGTTCACTTCTGAGACGTGGGCGGCGCTGGCCAGGATGGTTTGCCGGTGCTTGGTGTCGGTGATTCGCAGCTCGTCGAGGACACGGGCGGCGTTGTCGAAGTGGCTTTGTTGCACCCCCGGCACGGCTTGAGCCGTGGCCACCAAGTCAAAAGGAATATTGTCGGCTAAAGCTTGAGTTTTGACCTTAAACGTAATGTTTTTGAAGGTTTTACCACGCTTTTCTAGCTCATAGCTAATGTGCAACTCGGTGTGCTCATTGATTTGCTTAACGGCTATATCCAATACGCTTTTCCTGAAATCACTGGTCCTAGGCATCTTATCAATGCCTTTATCGTCAAGGAGCCCGAGCATTCTCTTAAAATCTTGAATATCATGCTTTTTGGTTTCGCCTAGGTCCTTCCACTGGCTACAAATCGGATAAATCCGCTTAGCATATTTGCTAGTCAGGCGTAGTGCCGATGCTAGGCCATAGCTGGTGAAATTGCTTTGAAGCTCAAATAGATAAGGGATGATTTTGTCAGAAAGTGAGACTTCTATGATGCCTAATCCTTTGAGATACTCCACGCTGCGAAACATCCAGAGCTGCACATGACGCTCTGGAGTTTCTACCTCAAACATTCGAGAGCCCATATCCTCAGTTGCTTTCCGCAGGTAAGCCAAATCATATTTTTTGCCAGTTAAAGCCGATAACTCCTTAATATTTAACTCATAAGTGTCAGACTTCTGGTCCTTACGCAGCTTTGAAACCAAGAAGAAGAATAAGTCAAGCTGTAATTCAGTGTACTCATAGCGAGCATTCGTCAGAGCATTGTGTTGTCGGATTTCCAATTCTTTGCTCATTGTGCTTATTCAGTGATTTCGAGCGCAATTATACGCGGAAAACGGGTTGTAAAAACAAATATCACTTTTAAAACCCGTTTGAGACACATTAAAACCCGTTTTCAAACCCATTAAAACCCGTTTGAGACACATTAAAACCCGTTTGAGACACATTAAAACCCGTTTGAGACACATTAAAACCCGTTTTCAACTAGATTAACAAGCTCAAAATCAGTACGTTATGAAGCCCTCAAATAGAACAAAGCTTTACAAATACACCAATTGTTGTTTCGCGCGAGAAAAAAAGAGCTTTTAGGGCATGGTCAGGGGTACAACGGCGCAAGCAAAACAAAGGCAGCAAAGTCCTAGAAGCCAGTGACTTGCGCGCATTCATTAAAGTATATATTATTGGTAATCAATGGCTTATAAACCATATTGTTGAGCTTATGTGCTGCTTTGAACTCCGTAATACTGTGCCCACAGAAACGGTAGCAGCTAAGGCCACAGGTCAGGAAAGAAGTACAAAAGGGGAAAGCAAGCGCACCAAGACAGGAGGCAATGACCAGGGAAGAAGGTGGCCAGGTGGGGTAGCTGGAGGCCAGAGCAAGGTGGCCACGTTGCCGGCAGGGGAGCACCAGGAGCAGGTGACAGGAGAGGCAACCGGTAGGGTTCAAGAGTTGGAACGGAAACCAACGGTAAGACCAACTGGGAGGCGCAGCGAAAAGAGTGGGCCAGGGGTTGCGCGTGCGTGCGGGGAGCCGTACCTTGTGGGCCTATTCCGCATCGTTCAACGGTTTTCGCAAGTTATGTTTTTCGCTTCGCTCAAAACCCGTTCGCCCTTTGGGCTCACTAAACTTGCCCCTTCGGGGACCGCCTGATGCCACCCGACCCGCCCCCCCGCCGCCGAGGCCGGCAGCCGAAGACCACGCCCCACCAGGCGCATACCGTATCGGTGCGGCTGACCGAAGCGGAGCACCGTGAGCTGGCCAGCGAGGCGAAGGAGTACCGCAAGTCGATGGGCGAAGTCCTGCGGGCCGTGTGGGCCGGCACGCCCGACGCGGCCCGCCCGCCCCGACCGCGCACGGTCGAGGAAGTGGCGCAACTGCGGCAGCTCATCGGCATGGCCGGCAATTTGAACCAGCTCACCAAGCAGCTCCACGCCGGCCACCACGTGAGCGAAGCGGCCCGGCAGGTGCTGGTGCAGCTCTACCGGCTACTCGAGGACTTAGCCCCCGATTCGACGCGATGATAGGCAAGGTGAAAATCGGCAAGAGCTTCGGCGGCATTTGCCGCTATGTGTTCGGGGAAGAGAAGGGAGCCGAGGTGCTGGCCACCGAAGGCGTGCGCGGCACGTCGGCCGCGCACATGGCAGCCGACTTCAACGCGCAGCGGGAGCTAAACCCCAACTTGGGCAAGGCCGTGATGCACGTCGCGCTGGCCTGGCCAGCGGAGGAAAAAGACCAACTCCCCAACGAGCGGATGGAGGAAATTGCCCGCGCCTACCTGAAGGCGATGAAAGTGGACCCAGAGGGGACGCAGTGGGCGTTGGTGCGGCACCGCGACCAGGACCACCCCCACGCCCATTTGATTGTCAACCGGGTAGACAACGCGGGGGCCACGGTGAGCGACCAGCACAACTACCGGAACAGCCTGGAGGCGTGCCGCCAGCTCGAAAAGCAGTACGGCCTGGTCAGCGCCCAGGAAGTGAGCCAGGACAACCGCCGCGCCGTGCGCGAGCAGTTGCCGGAGCGGGCCGCGGCCAAACTGTACGTGCAGGACGCGCTGAGCCGGCACTTGCCCCACGCCACGAGCGCCGAGGAGCTAACGGCGGCGATGCAGCGGGACGGGATTGGGGTGCAGGCCACCTACCAGCAGCAAAAGTTGCAGGCCGTGGTGTTCGCGTACGAAGGCCACCACCTGAAAGGCAGCGAGTTGGGCCGGGCCTACAGCGGTAACAATCTGGCCAAGACCATCGACGCGCAGCAGGAGCAGGTGCAGCAGCAGCAAGCGGAGCTAAGCACAGCCGGCCAGCAGGTCGGCCAGCACCGGCTGGCGCTGGACTTGGACGCGTTCGGCCGGGAGTACGCCGCGCAGAAGGAGCAGGCTGAGAAAGCCGAGAAACAGGCCCAGGAGCGCACGAGACTAGAACAGACACCCAAGCCCCCACAACCCACGATTGAGCGCAGCGGCGGCTACGGCATCGAATAATTTCTTCCCTTTGGTTATGAATCCAACCCCTCCCCCGGCCCCCACCAATGGCGTAGCCATCCTAATGGCCGAGATTGAGCGCATTGCCCAGGAGCTACGCGCCTACAACAAACGGGACTTGCCGGCTACGAAGGACCAGGTGGAAGCTTTGGTGAAGCTAGCCGAGCGGGACCGGCCCCTGACGCTGAATGTGAACAGCGAGGCCGTAGCCAAGCAGCTACTCGGCAAAGTGGACCAGCAGGCGAAAGTATTCCAGGATACCGGCTATCAGCTGATTAATTATTTAGACGACCGGCAAAAGGCCCTGACCACCGCGCTGGACGAGCGGGTAGCGGCCCTGAAAGCGGCCGAAGCCAGCTTGCAGGCCACGGCGCAGGGCATCCCCCGGCAGGTGCCGTTGGACGTGTTTGCCAACTGGCGTTCGACGGTTGGCTTTACGCTGGGTCCCGTCGTGCTGGTGCTGCTCACGCTGCTCGTTACCGGGCATTTTTCGCGGGTGCCGAAGGCCGATTTGGAGCAGGCCCAGGCCGAAGCCGCGCAGTATCAGCAACGCAATGAGCGGCTGCGGAAAGAAGGGACGTTCTACTACGACCAGGTGCAGGCCTACCGGAAGAAATTCCCCAAGAGTGCGCCCTACTTTCCCAAATATGTGCCCCCCGCCGCGCCCCAGGCCGTTGCTGAGTAGATTATACTTGGGTATTGTTAAACGTTTTGGTCCGGCGGAGCAGACGTCGGCGCAGCGGCTGAGCAAAAACGCAAAAAGCTCTTCCTGACTTGCCCGCCTAAGCAATGCAGAGGCCCCTATTTAAGGCTTCTTACTGGTCCACAAGGTGTTTAATTGCTGTTCGGCCTTGTCATAGAGGCGCTGCAAGGTCTTGTGCTTGCGCTGCAGGGCCCCGTAGCGCCGTTGCGCGGCCACGGCCCAGCCCCCCGTTACCAGCAAGAGCCCGCACAAGACTACCTCCAGCCACGTCATAGCGTAATCAATCAACCGGCCCGCGTATAAATAGACGAAGGAGAACCGCCCGGGTGGGCCGTTCTCCTTCTGCGGCCGTGCCAGGGCAGCCCAGGGCACGGCCGGTGGTCAAAGATAACCAAAGCGGAGCACCGGAGCCTCTTATTTTCGAGGCCCTGAGCGGGCCGGGTACGTAGGGGTTCCCCCGCGAGGCTTGATTAGCCTTGCAAGCCAGCGCGGCACGCTTCTTCGCAGCGGCGGCAGGCGTCGGCGCATTCCTGGCAGTGCTGCATGTGGGTATGCTGGGCGCACTCGTCGCCGCAGGCTTTGCAAATCTCGGCACACTCGCGCAGCAGGTGCTGGGCGTGTTCGGAGCCACGAGCCACGAAGCGGGCGGTCAGGTCACAAATGTCGGCGCAGTCACGGTCGAGCTGAATGCAGCGGGCCATCATCTTTACGTCGTCTTCCTGCAGGCAGGCCGAAGCACAGTGTTCACAGGCATTAACGCAGGCATACAGCGCCGCCAGCAGGCTTTGGTTTTGAGAATGCATAGGGGTTGAGGTTAAGAGGTGAAACAATATTTGTTGTACTCTCTACCCATCCGGTGAGTTTGGTAAGATTACGGGCGTGTGTTACAGGATTCGGGCGACGCCTAGTCTAGAAGGGGGTAAATTTTAGTGAACCAGCGCGGCAAAGTACCACAATTGGAGGACAGGGGCGGTGGGGGTAAAAACCACCACTTTTCCGAGGTCGGGTTTAGAAGCGACATTATGTTAAGAGACTTTTCCGGGATGACCCCGGGACTTTTTGTACGCCCCCACTGCCCCCTAAATCCTACTCGGGCCAGCTATTCGGCTAGCGGAGCCGGCAGGGCCGGGACGAAGTCGTCAAAGACCTCATAGCTCAGGATCTGATAGCGGCGAGCGTAGGCCCGCAGGTGAATGGCGATAATCCGCTCCCTGGTGGCACGATCGGAGCCC
>NZ_VTHL01000044.1:1822-2972 GCF_008271285.1 Hymenobacter lutimineralis
CAAGGGCAAACCCGGGGAACTGAAACATCTAAGTACCCGGAGGAACAGAAAATAACATATGATTCCCCCAGTAGTGGCGAGCGAACGGGGAGGAGCCCAAACCGGGTTGGTTACGGCCAGTCCGGGGTTGTAGGACCTCAACATCTGATTGATTTACATTAGCTGAATGGCGTGGGAAAGCCAACCACAGACGGTGAGAGTCCGGTAAGCGACCTTGTAGATCACGGTAGAGGATTCCTGAGTAGGGCGGGGCCGGAGAAACCCCGTCTGAATCCAGCGGCACCATCCGCTAAGGCTACATACTCCTGAGAGACCGATAGTGAACTAGTACCGTGAGGGAAAGGTGAAAAGAACCGGGAATACCGGAGTGAAAAGAACCTGAAACCGTGTGCTTACAAGCAGTTAGAGCCCTTTTGTGGGGTGATAGCGTGCCTTTTGCATAATGAGCCTACGAGTTACTCCTCTCTGGCAAGGTTAAATGCTTGGAAGCATGGAGCCGCAGCGAAAGCGAGTCTGAATAGGGCGCAGAGTCAGAGGGGGTAGACGCGAAACTTTGTGATCTACCCTTGAGCAGGTTGAAGGTTGGGTAACACCAACTGGAGGACCGAACCAGTTTCCGTTGAAAAGGATTTGGATGACTTGAGGGTAGGGGTGAAAGGCCAATCAAACTGAGAAATAGCTCGTACTCCCCGAAATGTATTTAGGTACAGCGTCGGCGTGGAGTCAGCGGGAGGTAGAGCTACCGATAGGACTAGGGGGTGTCACAGCCTACCGAATCCTGACGAACTCCGAATGCCCGTTGATATAGCCGGCAGTGAGGCTTGGGGTGCTAAGGTCCCAGGCCGAGAGGGAAAGAACCCAGACCATCCGCTAAGGTCCCTAAATTCGGACTAAGTTGAACAAAGGAGGTCCAGTTGCCTTGACAGCCAGGATGTTGGCTTGGAAGCAGCCATGCATTTAAAGAGTGCGTAACAGCTCACTGGTCGAGCGACAGGGCATCGATAATACGCGGGCATCAAGTCCGGTACCGAAGCGATGGATTCATCCTATGGATGAGTGGTAGGGGAGCATTCCAGCAGCGGTGAAGGTATCCTGTCAGGGGTGCTGGAGCGGCTGGAAAAGCAAATGTAGGCATGAGTAACGATAAGGC
>NZ_VTHL01000045.1:0-3736 GCF_008271285.1 Hymenobacter lutimineralis
TGCCCCCACCCGTACCCGGACGACCCAAAGTGTGCGGTTCGACCAATTTCCATTCCCGTTCGCTTAATTCATGGCGGCGTAGCATGCCGCTAAGCTACGACCACTGTCCACACTCCCTAGGAGAGAGAAATGGGGGCCAACAGTAGCCCACTGCCTTGCAGTCGGAATACGGGGCGAAATACTTTACCGCGTGTCCAGTAAAGTACGCTTAACTGCCCCACCTAGTCGAGTGAGGGTGGTGCCTGGGCAGGTGGGTAAAATACTTGTCTTGTTGCGTTTGCCGATTCCGGAACCCAGGAAAGGCTGAGCCTCGAAAGGTGCGTACAACCTATTCGATAGCGCGGATGGACGTTATTTGGCTACCCCGTGCCGAATAGAGTCAGGCCTTTCTGCTACTTTGCCGCCATGGAACTGCTCTCCCTCGGCGGCCTCGTGCCCGACGCCATCCCCCGCCTCGAAACCCCCGACTTGCTGCTGCGTGCGCCCCGGCCCGAAGATCTGACCGAAGCGGCAGCGCTGCACCAGGACCCGGCCTTCTACCGCTACCTCGGCGGCAACCCCAACGACGAAGAGACCGTGTGGCGACGCATGCTCTCCCATCTTGGCCATTGGGTGATGCTGGGCTACGGCTCCTGGGCCTTGGAGGAAAAAGCCACCGGCCGCTACGTCGGCACCGTGGGCTTCTTCGATGTGCAGCGCGACCTGACGCCTTCTATCAAGGGCACGCCCGAAGCCGGCTGGGTACTGGCCCCCCGGCTGCACGGCCGCGGGTACGCCAGCCAGGCGCTCACCGCTGCCCACGCCTGGGCCGATGCGCACTTCCCCTCTCCGCGCACCACCTGCATCATCGACCCCGACAACGAGGCTTCCCTACGCCTGGCGCGTAAGTTTGGCTACCAGGAATTTGCCCGCCCGCTTTACCACAACGAGCCCATAGTGCTCCTGGAGCGGTTTCGGTAGCTACCTGCCAGCTGGCTTCTGCGGTGGCTTATTCAAGCCCAAGAAAAAAGGTGGCCCCACATGAGGCCACCTTTTTCACTGCTAAAATGACGCGGAAGCGCCCGAGCAGGCTTTAGGCCAGGTCGAAGCGGCCGAGGTTCATCAGGCGGGCCCATACGGCCACGAAGTCGTGCACGAACTTCTCCCCGGCATCGGCGCAGGCATACACCTCGGCCAGGGCGCGCAGCTCGGAATTGGAGCCGAAAATCAAGTCAACGCGGGTGCCGGTCCACTTCACGGCGCCGGTTTTCCGGTCGCGGCCGTTAAAAGTATTTTGGGCATCGGAGGTGGCGCTCCACGTCGTGTTCAGGTCGAGCAGGTTCACGAAGTAGTCGTTGGTGAGGGCCCCCGGGCGGGCGGTGAACACACCGTGCTGCGACTGGTCGAAGTTGATGTTGATGGCCCGCAGGCCGCCGAATAGCACTGTCAGCTCCGGTGCCGTCAGGGTCAGCAGCTGCGCCTTGTCAATCAGCAGTTCCTCGGCCGCGGCCTTGTGGTGGGGCTTTAGGTAGTTGCGGAAGCCATCCGCGGCTGGCTCCAGGGCCGCAAACGACAGCACGTCGGTTTGCGCCTGCGAGGCATCGGCCCGGCCGGGCGTAAACGGTACCGTCACCGAGTGGCCCGCATTCCGGGCGGCCTGCTCAATGCCCACCACACCGGCCAGCACAATCAGGTCGGCCATGGAAATCTGCTTGCCGTCGGTTTGAGCCGCGTTGAAGGCCTGCTGAATGCCTGTCAGTGCGCGCAGCACGTCGTGCAACTGAGCGGGGTTGTTTACTTCCCAGTTTCGTTGCGGGGCCAGGCGCAGGCGCCCGCCGTTGGTGCCGCCGCGCTTGTCGGAGCCGCGGTAGGTGGAAGCTGCCGCCCAGGCCGTGCTCACCAATTGCTGCACCGAGAGGCCGGAAGCCAGGATGTTAGTTTTCAGGTCGGCCACGTCCTGGTCGTTCACCAGGGGATAGGTTACGGCCGGGATGGGGTCTTGCCAGAGCAGCTCTTCCGTGGGCACTTCGGGGCCCAGGTAACGCTCCTTGGGGCCCATGTCGCGGTGCGTGAGCTTAAACCAGGCGCGGGCGAAAGCATCGGCAAACTCCTCGGGGTTTAGCTGGAAGCGGCGCGAAATTACCTCGTACACCGGGTCGGCACGCAGGGCAATGTCGGTGGTGAGCATGAAGGGCGCATGCTTCTTTGCGGGGTCGTGGGCATCGGGGATGGTGCCGGCCCCGCCGCCGTTTACCGGGCGCCACTGGTGGGCGCCGGCGGGGCTCTTCGTTAGCTCCCACTCAAAGCCGAACAGGTGGTCGAAGTAGTCGTTGCTCCACTGGGCGGGGGTGCGGGTCCAGGCGCCTTCCAGGCCGCTGGTGATGGTATCGGCGCCGTGCCCTTTGCCGAAGCTGTTGCGCCAGCCCGTGCTCATTTCTTCCAGCGTAGCGCCGGCGGGCTCCTTGCCCACGTACTGGCCGGGGTCGGCGGCGCCGTGGGTTTTGCCGAAGGTGTGGCCACCAGCAATCAGGGCCACGGTTTCTTCATCGTTCATGGCCATGCGGCCGAAGGTTTCGCGGATGTCGCGAGCGGAGCGGATAGGGTCAGGCTCCCCGTTGGGTCCCTCGGGATTTACGTAGATCAGGCCCATCTGCACGGCGGCCAGGGGGTTATCCAGCTCCCGGTCGCCGGTGTAGCGCTTGTCGCCCAGCCACTCGGTTTCGGGCCCCCAGTAGATGTCCTGCTCGGGTTCCCACACGTCTTCACGTCCGCCCCCGAAGCCGAAGGTTTTGAAGTTCATGGACTCCAGGGCGCAGTTGCCGGCCAGAATCATGAGGTCGGCCCAGGAAATTTTCTGGCCGTACTTCTGCTTGATGGGCCACAGCAGCAGGCGGGCTTTGTCGAGGTTGGCGTTGTCGGGCCAGCTGTTGAGGGGGGCAAAGCGCTGGGCGCCCGAGCCGGAGCCGCCGCGGCCGTCGCCGATGCGGTAGGTGCCGGCGCTGTGCCAGGCCATGCGCACGAAGAACGGGCCGTAGTGGCCGTAGTCGGCCGGCCACCAGTCCTGGGAGTTGGTCATCAGCTCGAATAGGTCCTGCTTTACCGCGTTCAGATCCAGCTTCTTAAACTCCTCGGCGTAGTTAAAGCCTGGGTCCAGGGGGTTGGACTTGTGGTCGTTCTGGCGCAGGATGCTCAGCTTGAGTTGGTTGGGCCACCACTCGCGGTTGGTGCGGCCTCCGCCGGCGGTTTGCTTTACGGCGCCGTAGCCAAAGGGGCACTGGGCGGCCGGCTCGTTCAGTTCGTAGAGAATGGAATTTTCCGGGGGGAGGTTGTGTAGGTTGGTGTCCATGTTGAAAATGAGTTATGACCTGGTCTCCGTGTGAAGCATAGCCGGTGGCAGGTTCGCCTGCCGAGCTAAAAATGCCCGGGTTAGCGGCGGGCCCGCGCCCCAACGCGTTACCAGGCAGCTGAGCCGCCTGATAAACGACCTCCTTTCTACAAAAAGCTCGACCATTTGTTTGCCGGGTGTGGCCGCTGATAAAACGCTATGCCCAGGAAATCCGTTGAAGGCACACTTTTCCGCGACAAACCGGGGATGTCGCTCGGCAGGAACTTGCTGCGGATAGGATAAAAAAAAGGCAGTGGTCTAAAGGGTGGTTTTTGCTATGTTGAGGCATGATTCAAACCACCATCTGTTGCGGTAAGTGCGGCAGCACGGCGCTGCGCAAGAACGGGCATAGCAAGGGCAAAGCCAAGTACC
>NZ_VTHL01000046.1:0-3041 GCF_008271285.1 Hymenobacter lutimineralis
GATTGCCGTGTGCAATAAGCTCCTCAAACAAGCCTTTGCCATTGTCAAATCCGGTGTGCCCTATCAAGCAGATTTTTCTTCTTCTCTGGCCTGCAAGGCTTGACTTTTAACACAGTTCATATAAGGAAGAACTCGAATGCTAGATCAGGAAAAATTTGACGAGGTAAAGAAAATCTTCACCGCGTATTTAGAAAACAAAGGCCTGCGCAAAACGTCGGAGCGCTACGCCATTCTGGAGGAAATCTACTCGCGCACCGGCCACTTTGATGTTGAGGAACTGTACGCCGGCATGAAGCAGCAAGGCTTGCAGGTTAGCCGCGCCACGGTCTACAACACCCTCGATTTGTTGGTAGAACATGGCTTGGTAAGCAAGCATCAGTTTGGCCGCAACCTCGCGCAGTACGAGAAAAGTTACGGCTACCGCCAGCACGACCACGTCATCTGCACCGAGTGTCATAAGGTAGTCGAGTTCTGCGACCCGCGCATCCACGGTATCCAAACCATGGTCGGGGAGTTACTCAACTTCCATATCTTGCACCACTCTTTGAACCTGTACGGCGTGTGCGGCGACTGCCGTGCCAAAGCCGCCGCCCGCTCTCAAGCCGAATGAAAACCGAAGCCGCCGTCCAGAACGGCATCCTGTACGTGCGCCTGGCCGGCGACCTGATTGGTAGCCCCGATTCGCAGCAACTGTTGCACACCGTAAACACCCAGCTGGGGGAAGATGTCATGCTTTGCGCCATTGACCTCTCCAGCGTGCGGTTCATCAACAGCACCGGCATCGGTGTGCTGGTGTCCATTCTCACCAAATTTCGCAACCAAGGCGGCGAGCTTGTGCTGATCAACCCTTCGGACCATATCCGCAAACTGTTGGTCATCACCAAGCTCAATGCCATTTTTACAATTGCCGCCAACGATACGGAAGCGGCTGAACATCTGAAAGCCATACGCTAATGCCTGTTGACGTACTCGTCGGATTACAGTGGGGAGATGAAGGGAAAGGAAAAATTGTAGACGTACTTGCGCCAACCTACGATGTAGTTGCCCGTTTCCAGGGAGGGCCTAACGCTGGCCACACGCTCTTCTTCGATGGCGTGAAGCATGTACTGCACCAAGTTCCTTCGGGCATCTTTCACCCGCACATCATCAACGTCGTTGGCAATGGCGTTGTGCTTGACCCGGTTGTTTTTCGCCAGGAGCTGCAGAAGCTAACCGACCGTGGAATAGACTGGGGTAAAAATCTCTTTATTTCCCGCAAGGCCCAGCTTATCCTGCCCTCGCACCGGGCCCTCGACCGGATCAGCGAAGAAGCCCGCGGCGGCGACAAAATCGGCTCTACCCTGAAAGGTATAGGCCCTACGTACCAGGATAAGATCGGCCGCACCGGCCTGCGCGTCGGCGACGTCCTGCTACCCGATTTCCGCCAGCGCTACCAGGATGCCGTAGCCCGCCACGCTACGTTGGCGGCTTTCCATAATAAGGAGCTGGAAATCGAACCCTTCGAAGCCGACTTCTTCTCCGCCGTAGAGTTTCTGCGCACCCTCCAGGTAGTTGACACCGAATACTTGCTGAACGACCACCTGAAACAGGGTAAGAGTATTCTGGCCGAAGGAGCGCAAGGCTCTATGCTTGACATTGATTTCGGGACGTATCCGTTCGTAACTTCTTCCAGCACCATCGTGGCTGGAGCTTGCACGGGCCTGGGTATTGCCCCGCGCCATATAGATAAGGTATACGGTATCAGCAAAGCCTACTGCACGCGAGTTGGCAGTGGCCCTTTCCCAACCGAGCTACACGACGAAGTAGGGGAGCAGATCCGGGCAGCTGGCCGTGAGTTTGGCGCAACCACGGGGCGCCCGCGCCGCTGTGGCTGGATTGACCTACCTGCCCTACGCTATAGCATTATGCTCAATGGCGTCACCGAAATTCACCTGATGAAGGCTGATGTGCTGGATGAGTTTGAGGAAATCCAGGTGTGTACGCACTACCGCGCTGCCGATGGTACCGAAACCGACCAGCTACCGGATTACGCCACCTTACAAACCATGACGCCTGTTTACAAGACCATGGCTGGTTGGCGGACCTCATTACCTGCTATTACCGACCCTGCTAAGCTACCCCAGGAGCTGCAAACTTACCTTGAGTTTCTTGAGGAGCACTTGCAGGTGCCCATCCGCATAGTTAGCGTAGGCCCTGACCGCGTGAGTACACTGCATAGAGGCTAAATAGTAAATGCCAAACAAAACGAGCGAGGCGCAAGAGTCCTCGCTCGTTTTGTTTGATGTAGCAACGCAACAGCCCTCAAGCACACACCGGTAAGGCATATCGGTTTACATGGAGTGATTTTTTGTTTAGGTTGTGAACTTTGTATCAGTAATAAGTAGTTAATCACCAGAGCTCTTCTAGCGCTAAGGGTTGGTTTCTTCAACACAGAGCTCAATAAATCTTTGTGTGAGTTTGGAAAAGCAAAAAGGAAGCCCCACTTTTGCACTCCCAAACCGGAACGCGGTAGGGAAGATCTTTCGGCAAACGCAGAAATAGTCCTATATAGGAGCTGCTGCTTTCAGGTACTGGGTTTACCAGTCGCTAAAAAAAAAGTTTGCCAGCGGGGTTGCAAAAGCGGTTGCGGGTTTCGTACCTTTGTCCTCCCAACGCGAAACGTGCGGCGGAACGAAGTGAGAATAACACAAAATTTATTTTTGTGGAAACTTGCAAAAGGCGCTAAGGTGTTGTTACCTTTGCAGCCCGCTTCAACCGGAAGAGGGAATTGCTCCTCGCAAGTGCTTGTCGAACGAAAAACTTTTTTCTTCGGGCATCTTGCAAAAAGCAAAAAGGTTCTTACCTTTGCAGCCCGCTTCAACCGGAAGGGGCACAGTACCCGGGCTGACTAGCCCACCAGGTTCTTCCAACAGGGAAGGACGGACGTTCTTTGAATGACTGGAATTGACAAATTTGGGTGAGGCTGTTGTAGGCGACTACAGCAGCAGCAAGACCAAGCGTAACATAACGAACAGACACGTCAAACTAACGAGTCGGATCAG
>NZ_VTHL01000047.1:0-2611 GCF_008271285.1 Hymenobacter lutimineralis
TGTTGCAGAATGGCCACAATCTGGGCCTCGCTGAATCGTCCCTTTTTCATTTATCAGTCGTCAGGTAGTGAAAGTTACGGCTTTCTCTACTCACTACTGGCTCACTTTCTAGGGAAGCGTACACCTTCACCTTCCCTTCTCTCCCATGAATAAAACCTTTACCCTCGCCGTAGCGGCTGCGCTGGCCGCCGCTTCCCTCAGCGCCCGGGCGCAGACCATTGCCGTAGATGGTGTGCTGTCGGCCAACGAAATCAGCTCCTCGGGCTACCAGCTGCTGGGGCGCTATACCAACCCGCACAGCTTTGGTGACGCTGGCCTACTGGCCCTCTACGCCACCGCCGATGCCACCAACGTGTACTTCTTCCTAGCCGGCACCCTGGAAACCGATGGCGCCCCGGGCACACTCAATCACGTGCGCAACTCCCTACAGTTGTATGTAGCCCGCCCCGGCGTGGCGGCCGTGCCGGTGGGCACCGCGCTGCCCGAGCCTGCCGCCAATACACCTATCACCTCCTTCAAGCGCGTGTCGGCCAAGCTGGATTTGCCCGGTGACTTCGCCATTGGGGTGAAGGGCAACGACCTGGCCAATCAGGTGCAGGTAGATGGCGTGGTATACCGTGCCGGCTCGCCGGCTACAGCCGTTACCAAGCCTCTCAACGCCAGCGGCGTGAACGTGCTGACGGGACTCCCCGTCACCATTAGCACCACCCAGGCCACCGGGGCGTACGCGCTGTTCGCCAACGCCGTGGTAGCCTTTCGCAACAGCACCCGTCTGTCTACCAACCCCGGTACAGCCACCCAGGGCGGCGCCGGCTCTACCGGCCTCGAAATTTCCATGAGCCGCGCCAGCTTGGGCTTGCCGGCTGCCGGTGGCGCGCTGGAGGTGTTTGCCCTCCAGAATAATGCCGACGGAGACTTCTTCTCCAGTGACATTATCCCTCAAAACACTGCGCCCGCCAATGGCGCCGATGGCAATGGCAGCCTGCAGCACAGCCCCGATTTCACGGCCATTGCGGGCCGTCAGGCCGCTACGCTGCAGCTCACCGCCACCGGTGTGCTGGGCACCAAAGCAGCCGAAGCAGCCTTGGCCCTGCGCGTATACCCAAACCCTGGCGTAGGCCAAACGACAGTCGCCTACCAGGTAAAGACTACGGCCCAGACCAGCGTGGTGCTTACCGACCTGCTGGGCCGCACTATCCGCGTCCTCGATAATGCGGTGAAGGCGCCAGGCCTGCACGCCACCCGCATCAGCACTGCTGATGCGGGTGGCGTGCAGGCCTGATCCGTGTGCAGGTAGGCAACTTAGTGGTTGTGCGGAAAGCCATATTGATGTAAGCTACTTATTCCTAGCTATTTTGATGGGTGACTGGTACCGGAAACACGTGTTACCAATGACTCCGGAACCGGTCACCTTTTCATTCTCGCCCTGCCAATCCCAGCAACCTCGTCACTCACAAGCTGTACCGACGGGCCCACGGCGACCTGGCCGCGCTATCATCACGCTGAAAAGTTGCCTGCAAACCACAGTTCAGCCCATTGTCAAAAACAGCCCGTGAGGTAACGAGACCAATATGATTCCCAACGGCCCGTCGTACCAGCTTAGTAGCCTGAAGAGTGGCCCGCTGGTAGCCCCGCCCCTGGTTGCTAAGGAGTAGGGCTGGACTTTGTGGTACCGGCACCCAGGCGGGCAACGTGGCGGAGGGGCACGGGCCAGTCGCAAAGTCTAAGGCTGCCCCTGTGAGGACCGCCCGCGCCCTGCTGGATTGATCCGGGCTACCGCCGCCCCCGACGAAACCACCTCCAGGCTCGCCGCTATGCTCACGGCCATGCTGCATGCGGAAAAGAAACCCGGCGCTACGGCCGCAGCTGCCGAAGCTCCGGTTGCTACCGCCTCGGCCTGGAAGCGGAACCGGATGGGTGTGCGGTAGTGGTTGATATTTGTCGTTCATAAAAAAGAAGTCCAGCGGATTTGCTGGACTTCTTTTTTATGAACGAGTTACGCTTACCTAAGTAAAATTTCTAACCCAACAGGCTACAATGCAGTCTGGTTACCTATACCCCGTTGTTACACTAGCTCATTTACAGTTAATGACAGGTTTTATCTCTGCATTGAACCAAGCTATAATTCTTCTCTGACGCTCTTCATCTAGCCCGTGGTTTAAATCTACCCACTTACTCTCGGGGCGTGGGTCTTTCACGCTGACTAGGAACATGGCTGATTCTTTATCAAATCCGGGTGTGACGACCGTCTACAAAATGCAATTATGTTGCGGAGAGAAGAAATAGAATACATAATTTACCGGATACGTATCTGGCCCATCCTGAAACGAATATCTATGATCATACCTACCCGTTGCTTTCAAGCGGGTAAGGCGCTGAATAATAGTATCACCTGGCATGTGGAATGTACTTCTTCTGCATAGCCATAAGGACCAGCGAATCCACCACAAGCGCTAAGAAGTATTATTCCTACTAGACAAAGGGTACCTATAGCGGATTCGTGAACGGTTCGTCCACTTACCTGGCGGTCTGTGTGTGATACCCGCAGTGGTCAAACCAGTTGCGCGCGTCTTGGCTGGTAATCCAGTTCAGGGCCTCGTGCAGGGCTGCT
>NZ_VTHL01000048.1:0-2288 GCF_008271285.1 Hymenobacter lutimineralis
GAGGCCGGCGAGCAGGAGCTGGCGTTGGACGTTACGGGCCTGCCCCCGGGTGTTTATTACTACCACCTGCTCACTGACCGGCTGGAAACCGGCCGGCTGCTGAAAACCCGCTAGCCCGCCATGGACTCCGTTATTTACGCCTCCTGGCTCCGGCCGGAGGCGTATCCCGGCACCTGCCGCATTAGGCACTGGCTGCTCCGGCTGCGGAGCATACTGCTGCTGGCTGGTTGCCTCTGCTGCCTGAACCTGCGGGCCCAGAACCTAGTACCTAATCCTGGCTTCGAGGAGTATGTACTGTGTGGGAAGGGCTATTCTACTACGGGAGGCAATGGAATGCGAGGGTTCGGCACCCAACCCGGCGATGGGACCTATGGTACCGGCTCGCCGGGCTGGCAGAGCCTTACCGGGGGCGTGGGCCATCTATTGCCTTGTAACGTAGAGCCTTTGTGGCCGGCTCCGCCCCGGCCCTGGTTTCAGCCCCACTCGGGAGAGGGCTACATCTATATATACGTTAATGGAGAATACGTACCCGGCAGCAACGCCACCTACGACAAGGACCACGCCTACGCCCAGGCCAAGCTGCTGGCCCCGCTGCAGGCTGGCTGTACCTACCGCATTACGTTTTACGCCCGGCTGCTGGGCCTAGTCGGCAAGCTACCCGATTTGGTTCCCCCCGTGGCTTCCGACGGACTGAGCGCCTACGTTTCGCGGGAGGTCATCTACCACGCGGACGGCACCAACCTGATTGGCTACCCGGCCCAGGTAGGGCTGGCCCGGGGCCAGCTGCTCACCGATACCGTCAACTACGTGCACATTACCGGCACCTTCGTGGCCCAGGGCGGCGAGCAGTACCTGACCCTGGGTAACTTCCGCCCCACTGAGCAAACCACCATGCGCCGCCTGCTGCCCCGGCCAACCGAGCCGACCGTCTCTTCCTGCCGCTACGCCATCGACGACGTGTCGGTGGTGGCCGTGCCGCCGGCGGAGCTTACCCTCAGCGCCGGCCCCGACCGCCAGCTGTGCCCAACGGCCGGCAGCTCACTCACGCTCACAGCCTCGGCCGGCTTTGCCGCCTACCGCTGGAGCACGGGCCAAACCACCCGCACCATCACCGTCACCGAGCCGGGCCGCTACATCGTGGCGGCCGACTTTGGCTGCGGTACTGTGCAGGATACCGTAGTAGTAACCCGCCAGTCAGCGGACCTGCGCCTGCTGCCCGCCCCCGCCGCCGCGCTGTGCCCCGGTAGCGCCTCTACGCTCACGGCGGCCGCTGGCTTTACTGACTACCGCTGGGCCGACGGCCCAACCGGCGCCACCCGCTCCGTGTACCAGCCGGGCTGGTACCGGCTTACGGCTACCACCACCGCGGGCTGCCCCGTGCAGGACAGTGTGCTGGTGCCGGCCGGCACCCGGCCGGTGCTGCCGCCCCTGCCCGCCGATACGCTCATGTGTGCCGCCGAGCCCCTGACGCTGCGCCTGCCCCCGCCCCCGCCCCGCACCACCTACACCTGGCCCGACGGCAGCCGGGCGCTTACTTACACCACTTCCCGGGCCGGGCTGGTGCCGGTGCTGGTGACCACGGCCTGCGGCCAGGCCACGGCTACGGTGCTCGTTCGGACCCAGGACTGCGCCCCCCTGCAGATTCCCAACGTTGTTACGGCAAATGCCGATGGGCGCAATGACTTCTTCGTCATCCAAGGCCTCATCCAACGCCCGCTGGGACTGCGCCTCTACGACCGGTGGGGCCGGCAGGTACACGCCAGCGCCGACTACCACAATACCTGGCCCGGGCCGGGCGTGGCCCCCGGTCTCTACTACTACCACGTGCTGGATGCGCGCTACCGGCGCACCTACCGCGGCTGGGTGGAAGTGCTGCGCTAGGCCACCGGACTGCGGGCCGGGTGAAGTACCCGCGCAGGCGGCCCGGCCCGGCCTGCCCGGTATCCTGCCGCCGCCGCCAGCCTGGCCCCTTGCCCGGAAACCCGTAGGTTTTGGCCAGGCACTTTCTGCGGGCGGCAGTAGGACCGTCCGGGGCTTCGACAGTACTTTGCGCTTTCTTCGCACTGGCTTTCGTGGCCCCTCCAGCGGGGTACCCTGCCCTACCCTGCCCTACTCTACCCTATTGCCCCAATACGCATTTAACTTATTTCCTTTCTTCATACTCTTATGAAACCGCTTTTACGGCTTGCCTGCCGCGCCCTCGGGGTGGCCTTGCTCCTCCCGGCTCCGGCAGTAGCCCAATCTTCTCAGATGAAGAACTGGGTGCTATCCCCCACCCGCATCAATTT
>NZ_VTHL01000049.1:0-2200 GCF_008271285.1 Hymenobacter lutimineralis
CATGGCGGGCTAGCGGGTTTTCAGCAGCCGGCCGGTTTCCAGCCGGTCAGTGAGCAGGTGGTAGTAATAAACACCCGGGGGCAGGCCCGTAACGTCCAACGCCAGCTCCTGCTCGCCGGCCTCCTGCGGGTGAGCCGTCTGGCGCAGGCATACCCTGCCGGTGGCGTCGAGCAGGCAAAGCTGCACGGCCTGGGCCTGAACGACCTGATAGTACAGGCGCACATGGCCCTGCTGCACGGGGTTAGGTAGCAGATAGGCCGGCTGCCGGGTTCCATTGGCGGGGCCGGCCACCAGGTAGTCGGTAGTGAAGTTGCGGAAATAGCCCGTTACCGGAGCCGAGGTGCCGCATGCGTTGGTCAGGTACAGCGTAAGCCGGTATGTTTGGTCGAAGTTGGCCGGATCGGCGAAGTAGCCCGTTGGCCCGCACCGTTTTACCAGGCCATTGAGCCCGATGCTGGATAAAGAGGGCGTGGTCGATACGTCCACTGTGGCGTCACACACCAGCGTATAGACCTGGGTAGCCGGGGTTAGTCGCTCTATTCGGGCGCGGTAGGCCGTGTACACGCCCGTGCTGAAACTGATATCAATACCCAGCCCATACGAGCCTACCAGCGCGGGTGCGGTGGCGGAGTTGCCGGGGGCTACTTTAAGGCCGGTGCCATCGTTGAACTTAAAGGAGGCCGAAGCCGTGGTGAGGGCACTGACTTGCAGCAGGCCCACTTGCTGCAGCGTTTTACCGCAGGCGTCACGAGCTTCTACCTTTACCTGAAAGTAGCCGCTGCGCGTAGCCAGGTAGTTGTTATCAATAGTTCGCAAATCGGAGGGTAAAGTAGATACCCAGCCCGTGCTGTAGGCGTAAGTGCTGGTGGTAGTGCCATCGGGGAGGGCGCTGGTAAGTGTTAGCTGCACCTGGGCGGTATTGGTGGTAGCCGAACTCAGGGGCATGGCCTTGCAATTGTACACGTTGGTAGGCGTGGTGGCGTTCAGCGTGAAGCCCGCTACCCTAATGGGGGCCAGTGTGGGGGCCGGCAGGCCGAAAAAGTAGCCGTAGTTCTCCCCGTCAATCTGGTCAGGGAGGGTATACTGGATGAAGGCATTTTGGCTATTCCCCAGTACCGTAGTCAATGGAGAGGTAGCCACTGCGTTCGTATTGGGGTTGATAGTAACTAAGCGGCCACTGGTATTTACTCCGTAAATCAGGCCATCAGCACCCAGCTCCAGCTGGGTGCTGCCCAAACCCGCCGTGCTGCTGACCAGCGTAAACTGCGCGGGGCTGACGGCCAGGTTCAGCACGTAGAGGTTGCGGGCCAGCGGGCTGCTGGCATAGGTGGTGCAGTACAGCTTTTTGCTATCTGGGGAAAACTCCAGGCCGTAGGGCTTGCCCGCCCCGGCCGGCAGTGAATAGGTGACCGGCATCTGGGTTACACCGCCATCAAGCTCATTTAAACTTTGCGTCATGACGTTAGCACTGTTGGTGGATGGCCAGGCCAAGGTCTTCTTGTCCGGAGAGATGTCCGCTTCGGTTGGGGAGGAAGTTAGCGCCGTCGTACCCGTGGTTCCCAGTGTGATACCGCTGCTACCAATCTGGTAGCGGGCTACGTTGTTCCTAACCGAATACAGGTACCGATAACCATCGGACATCACTCGGGAAACGGCTAGTCCCGAGCAGTTGCCCGCAATGGGCTCCTGGAGCAGGGTGTTATTGCGCCGGATAACGGGGGCCGCGCCGGAACAGTCTATTTCCGCGTAGAGCAGGGCGTGCGTGGAGATTTCGTATTGGGTATAGACCAGATAGAACCGGCGACAAACACCCGGTACGGGCACTACGGCCATTTCCGGGCCCCAGCCCCCGTAAACCAGCAGAAAGCCGTTGCTGTTCTGGCGGGTAGGGCTGGTGAATAAGGGAATGGTACCCACCGCTACCCCATTCTTATCCAGAATGGTGGTGCCATTGCCGCTGCCCGTGCCCATAGCGGCCGAAAACAGCAGCTGATTGTTCTCATCAAACGCCGCCGCCGCCGTAGTGTTGGTGCCCGTTACGCCGGGCAGAACACTGGCCGTAGGAGGTGAGGTGACGAAATTGATGCGGGTGGGGGATAGCACCCAGTTCTTCATCTGAGAAGATTGGGCTACTGCCGGAGCCGGGAGGAGCAAGGCCACCCCGAGGGCGCGGCAGGCAAGCCGTAAAAGCGGTTTCATA